>VGTH01000011.1 GCA_016874755.1 Deltaproteobacteria bacterium
AAGAGCTTCCGCAAACTGAACGCACCACAGCTTGTCGGAAAAGTAGCGCGCGGGACGAAGTATGACAATGGCAAAGAGATGAGGGTCGCCGCCTAGTATCTTTTTACACACCTATTGACAACGGCTCCAGCGCTGTCGCTACCGGCTGAAGTCGAGGACGACTTGATGGGCGCGGCGGCACTATCGAAACACCAGCGAACTTGATATAGGCTTGCATTTTGCCGTGGCGAAATCGTTGGAAAGGAACTGCAATGCCGTTCTACGAAAAAGGCGCCGTTCGCATTTATTACGAGGAGGCCGGTTCGGGCTATCCGTTGTTGGTCATCCCTGGCGGAGGATTGAACTCGACGATTGCCGGTCTGAAGCGCGGCAGGCCTTTTAGTACGATCGAAGAGTTCGGGGGAGAGTATCGCTGCATCTTCGCGGATCTGCGCAACGCCAATGGCGGACAGTCCTCCGGCCCGCTCGAGATCGAACGGCCGTGGGAAGCCGCTGCCGATGATCAAATCGGTCTGATGGACCACTTGGGGATCGACAAGTTCGTGGTGATGGGCTTCTGCATCGGCGGACCTTTGGCTTGGAACCTTTTGAAGCGCGCCCCCGGTCGTATCGTTGCCTCGGTGATGGCGCAGCCGAGCGGCTGTCGCCCGGAGCGGCCCAACCAGGCGTACGATCACAACATGAAAGAGTGGGGCCCGGAACTGGTTAAGCGTCGGCCCGACCTGACAATAGAGATGGTCGACAAATTTCTCACCAAGATGTACCTCTCCAACCCAGACTTCGTCTGGTGCGTGACGCGCGATTTCGTGCGCCATTGCCAAACCCCGGTGCTGGTCCTGCCGGACGACATCCCACCGCACCCGTATGCGGTTGCCATGGAGTCCGCTCTGCTAGCGCCGAAGGGCGAGGTGAGCATGTTCCCGTGGAAGGAACCGAAGGAACGAGTTCCCCTGGCGGTGCGCCAGATACGTTCCTTCCTCCGGGCGCATCGGCTCGCCCCCGTTTAGGCAGCGAGATGCAACCGATGCTGGTTGTCCTTCTTTCCCTGGCACTGTTTCTTCTTGGCACGCAAACAGCGGTCGAGGGAGCGGAGGCTTGGCAGGCGGAATGGGAGCGGGCGATCAAAGCCGCTGAGCAAGAGGGCGAATTTACTTACTACACTGTTGGCGAGTTTAATTTCCTGAGCGAATTCGAAAAGAAATTTCCGCGCATCAAAGTCCGCGTCGTTCAGGGCCGGGGTGTCGATCTCTTGGCGCGCATGATGGCCGAGCGCCGCGGCGGCAAGTATCTCGCCGATATCGCGCGCATCGGCAACACCTCGCCCTACACACTCTATCAAGCCAAAGCGCTCCAGCCCATCGCGTCGGCGCTGCTGCTTCCCGAAGTCAAAGACGAGTCGAAATGGTGGTCCGGCAAACACCAGTACATCGACAGCGAAGGGCGATATATTTTCGTGCCGGTGGGCAGCGTGTCGATCAACATGGTGGCTTATAATACGGACGCGGTTGCCCCGGCGGAGCTTAATTCCTTTTGGGACCTGCTGCAGGAGAAGTGGCGGGCCAAGATCGTGGTCATCGATCCGCGCGCCACCGGTTATGGCCGCAGCGGTGCGCGCGCTGCGTATTTTCATCCTCAGCTCGGCGCCGAGTTTCTGAACCGGCTGTTCCGCGATCAGGTTGTGATGGTATCGCGCGATTACCGCCAGGCAATCGATTGGCTGGCGCAGAAAAGATTTTCGATCATGCTGTTCAGCAATGGCGATGACGTGCTGCAAGCAAGAGCGCAGGGATTGCCGATCAACGTCATTGACACTGGGGTGTGGAAAGAGGGCGGCATGTTGGAGCCGGGAGCGTTCACGCTGGCGTGGTTGGATAAATCACCACACCCCAACGCGTCGAAAGTGTTTCTCAATTGGCTCTTGTCCCGCGAGGGCCAGCTCGCCTTGCAAAAAGATGGCGGGATCAACGACTCACTGCGCATCGACATTGCCAAAAATGATGTGCGGCCGGTGGCGCGGCGCAAAGAAGGCGCGAAATACGTTGTCACCTGGAAAGAAGATTGGATCGATTCCGAGCCGATGCAGCGCGTCGTCAATCAGGCACTTTCGCGCAACGCACGTAAAAATTGAATATGTATGATAGTCGCCAACAGTCACCGCCCATTGCTGGCACCCGTGCATCGCTTATGGCAGCGCGGTCGTGACACCGAACACCTACCCAAAACCGGCATAGAAACTGCCGTGGGAGGAAATTGCCAATGTCAAACCTTGTCTTGTCGGCTTGCGCCGTATTGCTATGCCTGGCGGAGGCGCGCGCTCAGTCGGACTGGAAAAAAGAATGGGAAAAAACCGTTGAGGCGGCGAAGAAGGAAGGCCAGGTCAATGTCTACATCGGCGGTTGGGAAGCCGTCCTCGAATCGGGTGCATTTCAAAGAGCCTTTCCCGAGATTAAGGCGACCTGGGTCGGCGGCCGCGGCGGCGAGAACGCTAAACGCATTCTCGCCGAGCGCCGCGCCGGAAAGTTTCTCGCCGACGTGAGCAGCGAAGGCATCGGTTCCAATTATCGGGTGCTGCATTTGGCCAAAAGCTTCGATCCGATCAAAGCCGCGCTCTTGCTGCCCGAAGTGACCGATGAATCGCTCTGGTATCAGGGTAAGCACCGCTACGCCGACCCCGAAGGGCAGTTCATCTTTCGTTACGTCGGCACGCGGCAAAATGGCAACATCGCCTACAACACCAAGCTGGTCAACCCGAAGGAAATTCACTCGGTGTGGGACTTGGTCGATGCAAAGTGGAAAGGCAAAATCATCGCGCGCGACGTGCGCGTTCCCGGGCCGGGGAGCGCGCCGATGCGCTTTTTCTACCTGCACCCGGCGATCGGCCCGGCTTTCATCAAGAAGTTGTTCGGCGAGATGGAGGTGACGCTCTTCCGTGACTTTCGCCAGGGTATCGATTGGCTCGCGAGCGGCAAGGCGAGCCTGTGCTTGTTCTGCGCGGACAGCGACAAGGCCAAAGCTC
Organism: Deltaproteobacteria bacterium; assembly: GCA_016874755.1. NCBI lineage: Bacteria > Pseudomonadati > Myxococcota > Myxococcia > Deltaproteobacteria bacterium. The sequence goes on from VGTH01000011.1 coordinate 3,017, forward strand.
AGGGACTACCGGTCGACGAGTTTGTGAATTTTAAGGAAGGCGCGCCGCTGGTGACGCAATACGGCACGCTTGGCCTCGTGAATCGCGCGCCTCACCCAAATGCGGCGAGGGTTTTCATCAACTGGTTTCTTTCGCGCGATGGCCAGATCGCACTGCAAAAAACTCTAGCCAAGAACGCTGCCGAGACGGCCGATTCGCTGCGCATCGATATTCCGAAAAACGACGTCAGTCCAGAGAACCGCCGCGCCGCGGGAGTCAACTATCTCGACCTCGACAGCCAGGTTGAATGGACGGATATAAAGCCGGCGCTGGCGGTTTTTGAAGAGGCGCTGGCAAACGCGGAAAAACAAAAAAAGTAGTCTGATTATTCACCCCGGAGGATACAGCGCGGCGTAGCCGCAGCCAAGAGATTCGGAGCACTCACCGCGGAGGACACGGAGGTCACGGAGTTAATTAAGAGAGAGGCTTTCGGAAATTTGTTTCACGAATCTCTTTCCTCTGTCAGTTTCTCCGTGTCCTCTGTGCGCTCCGTGGTGAGTCATCCGAGAGTTTTTGCAAATCGCGCAAATCTTCAAAGATAGTAACACGGAGTTCACAGAGGCACGAAGAAAAGAGCCTTAGAAAATTGTTTTACAAAGCTCTTTCCTCTGTTTCTTCCTCCGTGTTCTCCGTGACCTCCCTGGTGAGTCTTCTGAAATTGGCGCACACCGACCGCCACTTGCGCTGCTCACCGCTTTTCAAGTCGGCTAATCGCTGGCGGTCCGTTTCTACGTCGGGCCAGAGCAAATAGTTCTTCTTTGTGAGCGACGCGTGGGACCAGCTCGATGACCCAATGACCACCGCGCGCCACGGGCTCTGTTTGATTACTTCCGCTACAGCCTTACCGAGATCATAGCAACGCCAGGGCGGCGGCGCCGGAGGCGGCGGGTCGGAGACATTCTGCATCTTCTTCGGCCAATTCTTGGGATCCTTCATGTGCGCCGGCGTCAGTTCGCTTTGCAGATTGCGGCGCAAGTAGATATCCGTCAGCCGTGTTAGCGGCCCGGTAATTCCCGGTCCGTGACTATAGCCAATCCCAAGAATTTCTCCCATGAGATCCCCTTTCGGAACGGAACGATAAATCGAAATACGGCACGGTACGTGAGATGTGCTCGCCTACTTGAACCCTTGAACATTGAACCTTGAACTTTGAACAAAGTTCTTACGGCTCTCCGAAGCATTTTACCGCGTTGTCCCAGAGCATTTTGCGCATGACCTCATCGCCAAGAGATTTCCACGCCAGTACGACGTCGATGGAGCCCGGAAAGCGGGATTCTGGGTGAGGATAATCGGACGAATACATCAGCAAACCGTCGCCGAGATAGTCGGTGACCATTCTTGCCATCTTCTCGCCTTCATGGATCACGACGCTGGCGAAAAAACGCCCGTTGGCAAGGTATTCGCTCGGCTTGCGAGTCATGCTTTCTGGAAGTGCGTAAGAGATGTACTCGCATTGATCGTCCATCCGCGCGGCCCAAAACGGCAGCCAGCCAAAGCCGGACTCAAGGACGCAGTAGCGAATATTCGGGTAGCGCTCCATGATGCCGGCGCCGAAAAATGCCGCCATCGCTCGCATCGCAGCCCACGGGTGCGAAGCGCTTCGGCCGAGGAACGGGTTGTCCCACAGATCGCGGTAGCCAGGGAACCCCTCGGTAAAACTGTGATGCGCGACACAGAGCCCGGCTTCATTTGCAGCGGCCCAGATCGGCTCAAGATCGGGGTGGTCGATGGGAAAGCCTTCATCCAAGTGCGGATAAATCCCGGCGACCCAGGGTGCCTTCGCCCAGGTTTTGATTTCTGCCACGGATGCGTCGACCGCTTTATTGCTCACCACGATGAGAGTTTTGAGCCGATGGGGATATTTGCCACAAAAGTCGTTGCAAAATCGGTGACCCGCGCGGATAAATCCAAGCTCAATATCGACGTCGTCCGAAGGCGGCGGCGCTGGAGGAAGCATGAGTTGAACATCGACGCCTTCTTCGTCCATATCGCGAATGCGCGCTTCGAAGTTTTCATCGGAGACGCCCGGCGATGGAAAGCGGCTGCCCATAAATTTCGGGTGATGCCGCTTGGCCTCTTCCCTCGGCCCCGCTTCGCCCAACACCCGCAGCTTCTGGCGCCAGCCGGATCTTTTCTTGAACTGTAACCGGTGACCATAAGGCGGCTCTAGAATCTCGCCGGACCAGCCGACACGAAATGGTACTTTAAACTCCTCCCACTCTGGGATCCGCTTGCGAGTGTTGGCATCGAAATAAGGCTCCAAGGTCTCAAAGTTTGGAGCGAGGTGTGTATCCGAGTCAAAAACTTTAAAACCTTGGCGCATGGGTGTGCCTCCTCCTGGCGCGCAGAACAGCGACGACCACGTACATAACACGACCAACGCTGCACGAACAACGGACCTAACATGGTAGTCGATTCCAGCGGGTGCATCCCTGACCGGTCGCCAAACGTGGATTGGTTTGCCCGCGCTGACGTGATATCCGACTAGCAAAACACGAGCGCGGCAACAGCCGCTGAGATTGGACTCGATATCCATGGCAGGATTAACCCGAGAACAAATCGCCCAAGAGGGTCAGGCGCTATTTCGCGCCGAGCAAACCAAAGCGGCGCTCCGACCTTTTACCGAAAAATTTCCCAACATCACTCAGGAAGACGCCTATCGCATTCAACTGGCGTTTATCGATTTGAAAAAATCCGCCGGCGCCAAAGTCGTCGGTAAAAAAATCGGTCTTACCAGTAAAGCGATGCAGAAGATGCTCAACGTCGCCCAGCCGGACTACGGCCATATCCTTGACGGCATGGTCCTGCAGGATGGCGCGCAGTTTCGCGTCGGCGCACTGATGCAGCCAAAGATCGAACCGGAAATTGCGTTCATTATGGATCGTGACCTCAAAGGCCCGGGCGTCACGCCGATGCAAGTGATGGCCGCCACGCGCTTTGTCGTGCCGGCATTGGAGATTATCGATAGCCGCATCGAGGGTTGGAAGATCAAGCTCTGCGACACGATTGCGGACAACGCGTCATCGGCGCGGGTCGTGCTCGGCAGCTCGCCGCGTCGCGTCGACGAGCGCGACTTAAAACTGGTCGGCATGATCTTGGAAAAAAACGGCGACATCGTTCAAACCGGCGCCGGCGGCGCTGTCCTCGGCCACCCCGCCGTAGCGGTGCCTGGCTGGCTAACGCCATTGGTCAGTTCGGCGTGAGTTTGAATGCCGGCGACATCGTCATGCCGGGCGCCCTGTGCGGTGCTGTCGATGTTGCAGCAAATGATCTGCTGCAGGCTTCTTACGATGGGCTCGGCACCGTTTCGGTACGCTTTATTTAAGGTAAACCGATGGAACAGATCCGCGCGGCCATTCTCGGGTCCGGCAACATCGGCACGGACTTGTTGTACAAACTCAAACGAAGCAAAACCTTGCGCCCGACGCTCATGGCCGGCATCGTCCCGCCGCCGTGCCGACAAGATGGGCTATGAAACCGGCATCAACTTATGGAAGATCATGGACGTGGCGGAGAACATCGTCCGGCCGATCATGCCCAAGCCGGTGCGCATCGGCAAAGTGAGTCTCACCATGGGCTATGCCGGAGTCTACTCGAGTTTTCTTTTGCATGACGACAAAGCCGCCGAACAGTTCGGCGTCGACGCCCGTGATATCTTAGTTGAGCTCGGCAAGCGCAAAGTCGTTGGCGGTCAAGAAGACATGATAGTCGAAGCGGCGATGATGCTGGCCGAAAAACAAAAGCGCGGCGCTGCGTCGTAAGATTCGGTCCACCGTTTATCTTCTTTCTGACAGTTGGCCGGGTTCGCTTGACAGGGGTGTCATATGACATTATTTATATTATCAAATGGGAGCTGTGCTGAAAAAGACAAAATCGCCGAAAGCCAAGCCTGCGGCAATGATTGTGGAGTCTTACCTTCGCGTTTCGTCTGATAAAGTCCGAGGCAAGTCCGGCTCCAGGATGTTAGCCTCGACAAAGATTATTCAGCAGGTTCAGGGCGGCTTACCCGTTCAGGAGCTGGAGGCTTTGCGGAATAGCCTGGATATGCCGATGGAGAAGCTTGCGTCGAAACTGGGCATCTCGAACGCCACCCTCCATCGAAGAAAGGCGCAGGGGCGGCTGGGGCCAGCGGAGTCCGACCGAGTTGTGCGATTAGCCCGATTGATAGGAAAGGCAGCGACAGTCCTAGGCGGCATCGAGGCGGCGCGCCAATGGCTAAAAGCTCCCCAATTTGGTTTGGGTGGCGCCGTGCCGTTGGACTATGCAGAAACGGAGATCGGCGCCCGCGAGGTCGAAAATCTCCTGGGCCGGATCGAGTACGGCGTTTATTCCTGATGGCGTCGGGATGGCGCATCGTGCCGGACGCTCGTGCTCACGACGCCTTTATTGGCGAGGGTGCAAAATTATTTGGTGGTCGCTGGAATTCCTCCGGTGTGGCGGTTCTCTATGGTAGCCAGCACAAGTCCCTCGCGGCATTAGAACTTCTCGTCCACCGTGACCTCAGAAGGCCCAACCGATTCACCGCATTCCCTTTTCAATTTCCCGAGTCACTGGTTGAAACGCTACCGCTACGAGGTCTGTCACAAGATTGGCGACAAGAGCCACCGCCACCCTCCACCCAAGGGATCGGTGACGCCTGGGTGAGAGAATCGCGATCGGTGGTCTTGGCTGTGCCGAGCATTATCATACCGGAAGAGCTGAATTACGTACTTAATCCCAACCACCCTGACTTCCGGAAAATCACCCTTGGCAAACCGCAGGAATTTACTTTCGACGCCCGCCTTTTGACCTGATGGCCCACTGGTATAAATCAAAAATAAGCTGTCGTGCTTGCAAATCTTGCAATCTAACTAACCCGTAAGTGCTGCCGCTACGGCGAAAGATATTCACAGAAACTAACGAAGTCACAAGGAGCGCTAGCTTAACGAGCGAAGCCACCCTTTTGCGCACGCCGTCACACGGGTGACGGCACGCAATTGCGCGCCGGTGCCGAACTTCAACCGGTGCAGCACCTGTATTTAAGTCTGAAAAAGATTTTACAAACCGTAGAGCCGCTTGGCATTCTCGCCGAGAATTTTCTTCGCGAACGTTACGCTGATCCCACCGTCTTGGGCCAAGCTTTGAAACGCTTCGATGTCGTTGGAGTAGTCCGCGTGGCCGTAGTCGGTGCCGACGGTGATGTGATCTTCGCCGACGCAGCTTGCGATGTAGGCGAGATCGTCCGTGGTTTGGCAGGCGACGTAGACGCGATTGTCGGCGAGGATAGTGGACGCATGGATGGTGCGTTCTTTGGGCCGCGCTTGCGTGAGCACGTGGCCGGCGTTGTTGCGCTGAAAGGCGCGCTCGGCTTCGGTGCGGATCACCAGATCGTTGACAGCGTAGGGCAGCCATTGGGCGGTGGTTTCGACAAACGACCAGCGGAGCTTGGGAAATTTCGCCGGAATGCCTTGGTAGATCAGATTATTGAAGCCGCCCACCGAGGGCAACTTGAAGCGCGAGAAAACATCTTGGCCGTATTGGTGGTAGTAGGCGAAATCACCCGTGCCGGCATGAACACAAATAGCCAGATCGAGTTGTTCCGCTACTTTGTACAATGGAAAAAGCGAGCTGTCGGACAACAGTCGGCCCTCTTCGTGGCCGCGCATGAAAATGCCGCAGGCGCCATGTTCTTTGCCGAAACGAATTTCATCGATGGCTTCATTTATAGAGCGCAGCGGCGGCAGCACGACCCAGCGCAGGCGATTGTTTCCCAGCTTCCAGATATGCGCGAGCCAGCGGTTGTAGCCGCGATAGACCGCCAGCTCGACGTCGGCGCGGGCGGTTGTCGGGCGCAAAAACAGTGTTGGATAGAGCACTTGAATGTCGATGCCGAGCGCGTCCATGTGTTTCAGGCGTGACGTGACATCGAGCATGTCGCGCGACTCCGGCGGCACGTTAAGCCCAACGTTGGAATTGGCCAGCACACGGTCTTCGAAGCGCCAGAACTCGATGCCGGTTTTTTGCGAGATCAAAAGCTCGGGCGCGAGATGACGTTCTTCTTCCAACATGAACGTCCAGGTTTGTGCTCCTTCGATCAAGTGGGCGTCGGCGTCGATGATAGCCATGGGCTTCTCCTTGTTGGGATGAGTCAGCCCACTTCTAGTGCGAACGTGGCAGTGGTGTCAATCGCGGGAAGGCAGGAGGCAATAGGCAACAGCAAAGGGCTTGGAGCAAGGGACATCAACTGAACAGTTCCAACCCGTGCAGCGCCAACCCCTCGGCTACCGAAGTGAATTCTTGGCCGGCGCGGATCGGTGCGTGGCTGAACTTTTGCTCAAAGATACGGCGCACGGACGGGACGAAAGAGGAACCGCCGGTCATAAATATGGCGTCGACGTTCTTGGCAGCGACGCTGCAGGTGCCGAGCAATCGGTCGACGCACCTGGCAATTTGCTGCAGCTCGGGACTAATCCAGCTTTCGAAGTTATCCCGAAGGACGCTTTTCTGAATGTCGACGGCGGCTTCGTGAAAGCGAAATCGCGCGTTGTTGCTTTCGGACAGCGCGCACTTAGCCGCTTCTGTGGATTGGTACAAGCGGTAGCCGAGGTCGTGATCGACGAGGTCGATCAATGCCGCGAGTTTTTGCGGCTCACGGGCTTGAAAGTGCAGCTGTCGCAGCAGCTCCATGTTCTTACGATTCTTGAGAAACGAGAGATAATGCCAGCGCTCGAGATGCTCATAGATCCAGTTGGGCACCGGCAGGACTTTGCCGAACTCCGTTTTGTACTGCGAACCTAAGCCGAGCATGGGCGCGACCAGGTTGCGCACGAGCTTGCTATCGAACATGTCGCCGGCGATGCCGACACCGTCATTCGCAAGTACTTGGCCGATGACTTGTTCGCTGAAGCTATAGCCTGGTCGTGTGGCATGCAGGTGCACCAGCGAAAAGTCGCTGGTGCCGCCGCCGAAGTCGGCGATCAATACCAGCTCGTCGTGGTCCAGAGTTCGCTGATATTTGTAAGCGGCGGCGACCGGTTCCGGCAGAAAGTGCACGTCGTCAAAGCCGGCGTTCCTGAAAGCCGTGCGCAGCCGGCTCACCGCGAACTCGTCGTCTTCATCTTTCTTGGTGCCGCTGAAATGGACGGGGCGGCCGACGACCACCGTGGAACCTAAGTCGCCGAATTGTGCTTCGGCCGATTTGCGCAGGTAGCGCAGCAACACACCGATCAATTCTTCGAGCGAGTAAGTCTCGCCGAGTATTTGGGTTTGCTGAAACAATCGGCTGGCGAGATAGGATTTGGTCGATTGGATGAGCCGACCCGGCGTTTTCGCGTTCAAATAGCGCTGGATCGCATCGGGGCCGGCGACGACCCGGAGTCGATGAAGCTTGGCAGTCTCGTCTTCTTCGAAATAAAGGATCGAGCGAAACGTCGCGCCGCCGCCGAATTGCGCTAGCTCGACCGAACGGTCGCGGCGCGCGCAAGCGAGCGCGCTGTTCGTTGTGCCGAAGTCGAGACCGAAAGCGTTGGGCATCAATAAGTCGTGCCGGACGCACGGTGTTTACGGCGTCCGGAGCCCCCTTCAGCTCAACTCAGGATGTCCGATCACGCCGTTTCAAACCTGCGTTTCGAGCTGAAAATTGGCGCTGGCCGCTTCGTGCTCGGGGTCAAAGCGAGGTCTTCATTTAATCGGCTTCTGAACTTTTCGCAGTATGTCGTAGTAGCGCTTTTCAGCTTGGCAAGTCTTGGTTCCCGACTCCGCTCCACGGGAGAAAGCTAACTGGCGCTCGGATTTAACGCCGTGCAATCGGGAAGGGATATCGTCGAACGTCCCGGTCGCTTTGGAGTCCGGCTCGCCGATCAGTTCAAACATCTGCTCTGCTTCCTGCAGCGCGGTGGCGGGAAGCCGCCGCAGCTTGATGAGCTCGCGCGTGGCTGCGCCGGCGTAGCAGTCGGCATCGTTTTCTACGTTGGTGCCAATGGTTTGTTTGCCGAATCCCAACCGGGCCGCCACCGCATGGCCCCACTCATGCGCGACGATCAGAACCGGCACCGCATCGGCGGACTGTTTGCTTCGCGCGGCGACCAGTTTTTTCACTCGAGCCAGGAAAATTGGATCGTACCAGATGACGTCATCGGGCTGGCAGTAATAGGCGTTGCCCACCCGGAGAAAATTCAAACCACACCGCGCCGTGCCGTTGTTGACGTAGCGCTTGAGCGCGGGATTTCTGTAGCTGAGACGATTCTCGGCGAAAATCCTGCTCCAGATCTCTGACAAGTTTTTGAAGGCGTCGCCGAGCGTGCGATCGACGTCGTCAATATCGGACTTTGTCAGATCGTAGCGCGCCATGCGCGCGGCGGGATCGGCGTCGTCGGGCGTTCCGCCCGATGCCGGCAGCGCTGACGTGATGACCCCGACTGCAATGATTAGCGGGAGCCAGCGACCGGAAAAAAAATTGCTCATGGACTGACTCAATTTCGGCCGCAGGCGATCTATTTCCACAGCTCTTTGAAGAACCCCGACTGCTTGACTTCGTCGACGTAGCTGTTGTCGAAGTAGGCTTCCGGCGTCGTCGCGCTGACTTGTGCTTTTTCGACGATGCCAAATTCGCCCATGAGCCGTGACATATTGACGATGGCTTCACGAGGAATAGTCGGGTCGCGCGGAATCGTCTCCGTCGCGAACTTGTGCAGCTTGTCGAGAATCTCCGGGTTGGTTTGGCGCGTGTATTTGGAAAGAATTCTCTTTGCCAGCGCTTCTTGGGTGAAGATGACTTTGACGCCTTCGAAAGTGGCTTTGATCATGCGCGCGATCACATCGCGGTTCTTGACCGCGTAGGAGCGGCGCGCGGCGATGCCGCCGGAGAGAAACTTGATACCGAGCTTGGTGTAGTCCTGGGCGCCGACCAGCTCACGAAAACCGTCGCGCTGCAGCAAATAAAGCTGCGGCGGTGACAATACGGCCGCGTCGATGGCGCCGCGGCGCAGGCCAACTTCGGCTTCAGACTGGGTGCCCATTTGTAAAATCGTTACGTCTTTCATGTTGTAGCGGTCGAGGATCAACTGAATCGCAAAATGAGGAATGCCGCCGAGACGGCTGATGCCAACCTTTTTGCCCTTGAGCTCTTCGACCCGTTGGATGCTCGGATGCGCCACGAGTGAAATCGTCAGGGGCGTCATCGCCGCGACGGTGATGATGTCGCCGCCGCGCAACACATTCGTCACAATCGCCGGGCCGCCGAAGCCGGCCACATTGGCGGCGCCGGAAAGCATCGACTGGATGATCAACTGCGAGGCGCCGACGAAGACCGGGTCGACGTCGAGGCCGTATTTCTCGTAGAGCTTGGTGTCCTTGGCGATGAAGAAGGGCAGCGCGCTGGCGTTGATCGGCGAATAGGGGAAGGGGACCTTGATGAGCGACTGGGCACGCAACTCCGAAACGATCCCCGTTACCACCGTGAGCGCGAGCACGAGCACGAATCTGGAGTAATCGAGTGATGGAGCGTTGGCTCGGAGCTTCATGATTAGCGGAATAATTTTTGAAATTCTTTGCGTTTTTCAGTGTAGAAGCTTTCGCCGAGATCATCCATCTCGACGAACTTGATCTTGTCGGCGTCGGGCACAGGCGGGAAAACGCCTTTGCGATTCACGAACTCGCCGTTCTTGGCCATGATGTTCATGCTTTCGTCGTCGAGGAAGAAATCAATAAATGCTTTTGCCGCATTGGGGTGCGGTGCTTTGTGAAACAGCGACATGTAGCTGGCGTCGCCGAGGAGCCGGTAGTCGCCGCGCACGTAGTCTACAGGCGCGCCTTTGCGGCCGTTGAGATAGACGTAATACACATAGGTGATGCCGATCGGCGTCTCGCCGGTGGTGACCCGATCGGCGCTGGGCGCGAAGGATTCGACCAGGACCGGTTTCATGGCGGCCAGGTCGCGGATGAATTTGTCGGCCTTCTCCTTGCCCATGATCTTGTGGAGATTCGCCAGCCATTGGGCGGTCGTCGTGTGGACGGTCGGGTCGGCGATAACCAGTTTGCCGCGATACTGCGGCTTGACGATATCTTCGAGGGACTTCGGCGCATCGGCGGGCTTGATGACGTCTTTATTGTACATCACGCCGATGATGTGGTTGCGCGCGCGCGGCCCGAGCACCGGGTCGATCGCTTCTTTGGGAAAGTCCTTCCACACGGGCGATTCATAGCGAGTCAGAATGCCTTCCTTGTACATAATCCGGTGGGTGTCTTCGGTGGACATCACCAGATCGAATAGGGCCTTGCCGGCGCGCGCTTCGGCCAGGGCGCGCTCGGCGACTTTGGTCGCCGAGGTGCGCCAGTAGTCGATGGCGATGCCGGTTTTTTTCGTGAAGGCTTTTTGCAAGAGGTCAAACGTGTCGCCTTGCATGGTGCCGTACAGCACCAGTTTGCCTTCTTTCTTGCCCGCTTCGATGAGTTTAGCGTCCTGGGCGAAGACAGGGGCGGCGAAGAACAAAAATAAGGCTATCAATGCGCGGTAAATCTGCATCATCTTTCTTGCACCTCTTTGTGTTTTGTAGGGGCAACCCCCTGTGGTTGCCCGTCCGATCGCTCGTGGGGTCACAAGACGGGCAGGCAAGGGGGCCTGCCCCTACAGTTTGGGAAGTTAAATCCGATAAAACTCTTTGGCGTTGTCGTAAAGAATCTTCTGTTTGGTCGAATCTGACAACTCGGGCCGCTTAAGCAGCTCCGGGATGTCTTTCAAAAACTCGCCGTAGACCCGCTCGTGTGGATAGTCGGACGGAAACATGATGCGGTCATCGCCAATGATTTGCGCCACGTGCGCCAGCGATGTTTCTTCCGGCTCGCAGGTCACATAGACCGGGCAGTCTTTCACGTAGGCGCTCGGTTTCTTTTTCAGATTGGGAAACGAACGCGCGCCGCGGGTTTCATATTCATAATCCAAACGATCCATCATGTAGGGCAGCCAGCCGCAGCCGGCTTCGAGGAAGGCGATTTTCAGTTTGGGAAATTGTTCGAGCACGCCGTCGCAAATGATACTGGTGAACTGGATCATCAACGGAAACGGGTGTTCGAGCGCATGGACTTGTCCTTGATCTTCAAAATAGTCGAAACCAAAACCGCGGCTTGGCGCGCCGTGAATGCCGAGCGGCACGCCCAGGTCTTGCGCCATGGCGAAGATCGGCCGGAAGTCGGGATGGCCGAAGCCCTTGTTCATCACCGTTGCCGAGGGCAGAAACGCGCCGCACATGTCGAGCTTCTCCACAGCGTGGCGCAACTCCGCAGCGGCGCCTTGCGGGTCTTGCACGGGTAAAACGGCAACGCCTTTTAGACGGGAATCTCTCTTGATGTAGCGCGCGTGAAACCAGTTGTTGTAGGCGCGCGAGATCGAGCAGGACCAGCCAGGGTCTTGCACCAAACCGATCGCCAGCGCCGCAGTCGGATAGAGCACAGTGTAGTCGACGCCGAGGGATTCGACGAACTTGATGACGTCGTCAGGTTTGGTCTCAGTGACTTTGTCAGGCCGCCCAGCACCCAGGCCGCGCGGCCAGCCATCGAGGGATGGAAACAGCGCATAAGCGCGGGCGCGGCGCATGCCTTTGTACTTGCCTTCGAAGTACTCTTCGATCTCTTCGTGGTTTTCGTAAATGTGGCCGTCGGCATCGATGACTTTGGGTTGCTGCATAATTCATCCTCCAGAGAAAGGGATTTTTCACCACGCAGGCACGAAGTACACGAAGGTAAGACACGAAAAATATTTCCGAACTGCGTGCCCTTCGTGTCTTCGTGGTGAGTCAGCCATTCTCGCGGTGACGTTAGGCAGTATCGGACACTGGAGTCAAGCGTTGCTAGGGCCGACCTTATTGCGATAGAGAAGGGGCAATCAAATCTCCTAAGGAGGTATTCATTTATGGCACGCAATGGAATCCCGGTTGTCGATGGCGACGGGCATGTGATGGAAGATTGGGACGGGCTGCTGAGCTACATGCCGGAGCCCTATATCAAGAGCGGCAGGTTCAAAGGCAGAATCTTTCCGCCCTTGGATCATCTGCATGGGGCGACTCTCTACACATTGGTTCCCGGCGCGTTTCGGCCGGTGCGCGAAGATGGCTGGTTGGAGTTCATGGAAGACGTCGGCATCGAGCGCGCGGTGCTCTATTCGACCGGCGGTCTCGCGTTTGGCAAAGTGATCACCCGCGAGTTTGCCGTCGACGTGGCGCGCGCCTGGAATAGCTGGTTCGCCGATACCTATTTAAAGAAGAGTCCGCGCTTTCAGGGCTTAGCACTCGTTCCGCTGCAGGAGCCGGCGGAAGCGATCAAGGAGATGCGCCGCGCGGTCAACGAGCTGAAATTCTGCGGCGTCATGCTGCCGTCGACTGGTTTTAAAGGCCACCTGGGCGACAAAGAATATTGGCCGTTTTACGAGGAAGCCAGCAAGCTCGGCTGCTGCATCGGCATCCACGGCGGCGCTCACGAAGGCTTGGGCATGGATTGGCTGACGCCCTACGCGCCGATCAACGGCCTTGGCCACGCGGTGGGGCAGATGGTCGCGTTTGCCGGCATCGTGTTCAACGGCATCTTCGAAAAATACCCCAACGTGCGCATCGGTTTCATGGAAGCCGGCGTCTCATGGCTCAATACCTGTCTGGAACGCTTCGACCGCGGTTGGGAGACCCACATCCAATACGATCCGCGCGGCGAGTACATCCAGTTGAAAAATGGCGAAAAGGTCAGCGACTACATTCGCCGCCAGGCTGAAGCGGGCAGACTTTTCGTTGGCTGCGAAGGGACGGAGAGAACGCTCCATCACGCGATCGAAGCGGTGGGCAACAAGCCGTTCATGTTCTCCAGCGATTTCCCGCACGAAGTGAACAACGAATATTGCAAACACGAGATCGAAGAGATCATCGAAAACGAGCATCTCACCGACGACGACAAACACGCGGTGCTGCACCGCAACGCCGAGCGGTTTTACGGGCTCAAGCCGTTGGGATAGGCCGGCGTTCCGAGTTTCGGATTTCGAGTTGCCAATCCGTTTTCCGCTCGGTACGGCAGACGTTTAGGAAAGTCGATAGACGCGCGCGGCGGTGTCGTGGAACAACGCGGCGCGTTCGTCTTTTGAATAGTTCTGGGTGATTCGTTTGAAGGCGTTCCAAATCGTGCCGTAGTCGAAGGAGCGCTTATCGACCGGGAAATTGCTTTCGAACATGCAGCGCCGCACGCCAAATTTCTCGATGCAAAATTCAAAATAGGGGGCCATCACCGAGGCGAGCTCCAGCGAACCGACACGCGGTTGGCGTTGATGCCAATCGTAGCCGGAGCGCAGCGAGCCGAAGCCGCCGAGTTTGATCGACACATTGGCGCAGCTTGCTAATTCGGCAATGCCTTTGCTCCACAGTTGAAATATCTCGGCGCGTTTCCCCGCGTAGGGGCCGACGCCCAAAGGCGCGGCAATGTGGTCCAGAATCATCTGCACGTTGGGCAGCGCCCGGGCGAGCTCGGTGAGTTCGCCAATCTGCGTGTGATAAATCCACGCGTCGCACGTCAGATTGTATTTTGCGAGGCAGGCGACGCCGCGGCGAAAGCTTTTGTCGGCAAGAATGGCTTTGGCCGCGGTGCTGCGAATGTCAGGGTCGTCGTCGTAGGTGGTTTGGTGGCGAATGCCGCGAAAGTGTTTTGGACTCATGGCCAATTGTGCTTCGAGCACCGGCGCAACTTTATCGCCCAACGCGAGATCGGCATGACCGACGATCGCCGCAGCGACCTGGGTGCCAAGCTTGCGCTCGCTCGCGTCCACAGCCACGCTCGCGAAAAATTCGGTTTCGCCCAACGGGCGAGTCTCTTCGGGGCCTTCCTGCCAATAGTGCGTGCCGCACTCGACCAGCACGGACGAAACAATCTTGTGACCGCTATTCGTGTCACGTAAGAAATCTTCAAGCAGATAGTGCTCGTCGTTACGTTCCCATAGATGATGATGCGGATCGCAGATGGGGAGTTCGGGATCGATAGGAATTTCAGCCGGAGGGCTCGGTTCTTGTTTCATGGCTGATGCTAGGCTAGCCCGAACGCTCGGTAACAGGCAACCGTTTGGGAGGGCGACCAGCCGGTCGCCCCTACACGGGTCGGTTATGAATTGAACAAAGCGAAATGGCGATGACTCGTAGGAGCGACCGGTTGATCGCCCTCTCACGGTGATTGGCGAGGCTTTGACTTTGTGCCCTCTCTCCGACAAGAAAAAGACTATGGATCGCCAAGAAAACGATATGATGACCCGCGTCGGCCCCGGCACGCCGGCGGGCGAAACCCTGCGCCGTTATTGGCTGCCGGTGAGTCTTTCCCGAGAGATCAGCTCTGACGCGCCGAAGATTGTCCGCCGTCTCGGCGAAGATTTGTTATTGTTTCGCGACGAGCATGGGCGGGTCGGTTTGACCGAGCCAAGTTGTCCGCATCGCGGCACGTCGTTGGAATATGGCTGGATCGAAGCGGGCGGCTTGCGCTGCTGCTATCACGGTTGGGTGTTCGACGTGAACGGCCGCTGCATCGAACAGCCGGGCGAGCCGGCGGACAGCAACTTCAAAGACAAAGTTCGCCTTAAAGCGTATCGGGTCAACGAAGTCGGCGGCATCGTTTTCGCGTACATGGGCCCGGGCGATCCGCCGCCGTTTCCGCGCTATGACTTTCTTGTGCGTGAAGATGGCGAGCGCACCTACGATGGCTATCTGCGCGAGTGCAATTTCTTGAATCAGCTCGACAACTGTCTCGATCCGGTGCACGCGACGATTTTGCACGGGCGCGAAGTCAACGGCGCGCGGGAAAATCCCGAGCGTGAGCGCATTCCCGAATTCGACGTGCTGGCGGGCGATCTGTTCGCCAGCTACGTGGCGCGCCGGCCGGGGCCGGAGCCAGGCAAAGAGTGGCATCGCGAAGTGTCTTACACGCCGCCTGTGCTGGTCATTCACGACGGCGGCTCGCTGCCGGGCGCGGCGGATGACTTCTTCAGCGACGTCGCGTGGCGCGTGCCGGTGGACGACTACAACACGCAATCTTTCATTCTGAAATTTTTTCCTTTTAAAGATGGCAAGTCGACAATTCGGCCGAAACGCAATAAGCCTCGGCCAGAGCCGCTCATGCGCGGCACTTTCAAAAAATACGACATGACCACTGTCAATGGCCAAGATGCCGCCGCACAAATCGGCCAGGGTGCCATCGCCGACCGTGCGGCGGAGCACTTAGGTTACTCCGATCGCGGCGTGATCTTAGTGCGCAAGCTGTGGATGTCGGCGATACAAGCGGTCATGCGCGGCGACGATCCGCCGGGTATCCTGCGCGATTTAAAGGACAATGAGATGATTCACTTCGACGTGGTTGGCTCGGGGCGGTTGGTGAATATTGGTGAGATGAAAGATCATTTGCCGCGGATAGTGAGATTGTAAATCATGGAATTTTGCCAACGAATCATTGAGCGAATGCCGGCTTTGTCTTGTTTCTACCCCCCTTTGAAAAAGCGGGGTATGGGGGGATTTGCTGACGCTGAAAGAAAAAAATCCCCCTTAATCCCCCTTTTCCAAAGGGGGACACTCATGCTTACTTGGATAATTTGTTGCGCTCAACTATTCGCTGCCCAACCTCCTGCCAACTGGAAAGCCGACTGGGATGCCACGCAAAGAGCCGCGGAAAAAGAAGGACGCTTGGTCGTGTTCGGACCGCCCGCTGCCGATCAGCAGCAGCTCTATGTCGATACCTTCGAGAAAGCGTTCCCCAAGATCAAGGTCAACTATACGCCGGGGCGCATGAGCGAACTGATCTCGCGCATCATGGCGGAGCAGCGCGCCGGGCTGCGCCAAGCCGATCTTGTTCTGGGCGGCACGGATATTTTACTCGGCACGTTGAAAGACAAAGGGATGCTGCAGCCGATCCGCTCGATGCTGGTTTTGCCCGACGTGCTCGACAGCGCTGGTTGGTACAAGGGCAAAATCTGGTTCGCCGACAACGAAGACAAATTTGTTCCCATGTGGCGCGCGGTGCCGTACACGGCGGCGTGCATCAATACCAACTTGGTGAAGGCGGGCGAGCTCAAGAGTTACTGGGATCTGCTTCAGCCAAAATGGAAAGGCAAGATCGTTTCGCAGGACCTGCGCATCGGCAGCGCGCGCAATCAGATGTACGCGCTTTACGCGCGCAAGGATCTGGGCGGCGAATATTTGAAGCGGCTCCTGGGCGAAATGGATATTGTCTTCTCGCGCAACCTGCCGCAGATTTCCGATTGGGTCGCCGGCGGCAAATACGCCATCGCCATCGGCGGCGTCGATTGCGAAAACCTGGCGCTAAGAGGATTGCCGTTGGCCTCGGTTCACCTCGAAGGCTTGGCGGCCGTCGGCGCGGGCACCGATGCGGCTTCGCTTTTGGCGTCGGCGCCGCATACAAACGCCGCCAAAGTCTTTCTCAATTGGATTCTTTCGCGCGACGGTCAAATGAGTTATCAAAAACTGACGCGGGAGAATTCGCTGCGCGTGGACATCGCCAAGGAAGGGGTTGTCAATCAGTTCTACATTCTCGATCCTAAGCGCGAATACCTATTTACCGGCTTGGAAGAGCATAAAGATAAAATCAACGAATTTCGCCCGTGGCTCGAGGGGCTTGTACAAAAAAAGTGAGGGTGGCGGGGCAAACCAGAGAAGGACAATCCTGCTCTCGATGGCTACAATGTTGTCGGTTTGCGACAGAAGAGACAGCGCACTTGGATGGAACTCTAGGACTTTGCAGGATGCTTTGAGCGAATAAGAGCAAATTCGGGTTGGTTTAGGCCAAGGCACGGACTTTGCTCGTTGTGCGGAAACTGAAAGGTTCAAAGCAGTGAAAATATCAATTCAACGAGCGTTGGCTTCGGTACTTCTGGTTTTTCTGTTAGGCGCGCCCGGTGTTGCGCAAACAGCGGAGACCGGCCAACGGGTGGACTATCGTGATGGCAAACTGTCGGTGAGTTTCGAGCAATTTCCGGTGGACGCCGCCATCAATTTGATTCAAGCACGCACCGGTCTGCAGATTGTCCTCCCGGCCAGTGCCAAGCCCCAGACGGTGAGCTTGCAGCTAAGCCAATTGCCCATCGAACCAGCTCTGCGCTTGTTCGTTTATGCCATCGGTTTTCGCGGTTTCGCACTTCTTTATGACGAAAAAGACCGGCCCTATCGGGCCATGGTCATCGAGACTCGGGCCGAGGACCGCAGCGAAATTGTCACGGCTCGTAATAACGAAGCTTCATCGCAGCCGCTGACAGCGGATGAGAAGGATCGACTGCAGAAGCAGCTCGAGCTGTGGAACGATCTGCGCAGCGAAGCGCGCGGCCGCATCGAGGACCGCCTGAAAGCCCTACCGCCATCGCCGGAACGCGACGACCTCGTGCGCGAATACGGTCGGCAAATCTTGGGGATTAAGAAATAACGTTTCGGGTTTTGGGTCCCGGGTTTCGTGTTTTTCGGAACAGTTCGCTCCATTTCGCGTTTACGCGCGTCTTGCCCTAACGCGAAACCCGAAACAAAACCCCGCTCACGCGCGCTGCTCCATCACATATTTGACGAGAAACGGCCAAACCTGCGTGGCGTCGGCGAGCATCTCGGCGTAGATGCCGTCCTTGGCCGCTTTGCGCCAGGATTCGTTTTCCGAATAGGTGCAGCCGGACAGATGGCCGAAGTGGGGCCGGTCGGGGCAGATGCGCACGCCGTAGCTGAAGCGGCGCGGCGGAAACGTGGGACCGAGCCGCTCGTTGATGATCTCGATCAGCGGCGAGACGTTCTGGGTGTTGTTGCGCGGCACGCCGCCGCCGATGGAAAGAATGCCGAAGCGTTTTTTTGCCGTTACCAGGCGGATCAGTTCTTTGCTGTCCAGCTCCAGATCCATAAAAATCGGTTTCTTGCCGCGCCGTTTGCGCTTGATGTTGTGAATGTAAATATCGTTGCCCAGTTCCGAATCGACGAACGCCGGCACCAGCACCGGCACTTTGTGTAAATAGGCCGACTTTAGAACGCCGCGGTCGTTGGGATAATTGTCCGCCAGGTGTTTGCCGATCAGGCGGTTCAATTGTGTTGGGCTGCAGGGCGCCTTGCCATCGAGCTGCTCGATGACTTTGCCGATCACTTCTTCCACGGTGTCGAGATTGGTTTCCGGCTCCAACGTGTCGGTGACGCGGTTTAGTTTGCGCTTGGCAAGCTCGGTGTCGTTGTACTTGGGATTGTACTTGTAGTGTTTCAAGCCGATGGACGAAACCAAGCCGTGCGCCATTAACGCGCCGGTGGATGAAATCGCGTGCGTGAAGCCCATTTCGATCATGTCGCAGATGACCAGGTCCATCTTGCCGACGGTCATGGCGCCGCTGATCGTCATGAAGCGTTGACAATCTTTGTCTTCGATCATCGCATGCAGTGCCGCTGCGCCGCGCGCCACTTGGTCAGCGACACCGCCGTAGCGTTTGAGATCGGCCACCAATGAAGTGATCGTGCAGCGCTTGCCGCTCAGCCATTCATTCAGGGCGTGATAGATGAGCGGCATGATATAGCGCGGGTCGGCGAACACCGCGTCGGGGAAAAAACCGTCACGCACTTGGCCTGGCTTGGCCATGTCGAACTGATTGATGAACAAGGCGCGCTTCGGCCGGCGATAGATCGCCTTGGCGTCGCGCTCAGAGAAGGCGCCGACGACGATGGCGTTTTCGCCGCGTGTCTTGCCGCGCGCGTACTCCGACGGCAGCATGATCTTGCTGCACCATTTGTTCGCAACGAACTTGCTCAGCAAAAGTCCGAGCGGTGAGCGCGGCAGGCCGTCGTAGATAATGACGGGCTTCTTTGGCCCGGCGATCATCGATTCGATTGTCCGCGCCACCTCGCCCAGCATGCGCGCGCCGAAGGCGCAGTAGCGCATGCCATCAACGATGTCGCCGACGGTCGCGCATTGGCGCAAGTCGAGCGACCGAAGCTCTTCGAATTGTAGTCTAGCCACCATCGGTCCTTGGCTTAAAGTTTTCGCTAACTAACACGGCGCCGGTTGGCAGTCAATTTGTAACAGATGAATTGTCGATGAAAAACGGCTGAAAGCTTTCGAGGAGGCGTGCTATTGAGGAAGCTTTTTGCGCTTGCCGAGGGATAGACTGAAGCCGAGGTTGTCGAAGCGCAAGACTTTGTAACCGCTGGCCGAGGTGCCTTCCAAGGTGATCCGATAGTTCGACTGTCCGCCGTTGGCGGCGGTAAGATACACATAAATCGCCTTCTCGTCGGCCATGGGCTCAAACTCTTGCGCAACGATCTTGGCCGGTTTCGCGCCAGTTTCGTTTCTGGTGACCGTTTGCTTGAATTGTGTCAGCGACACGTGGCGCCGAGTACTGTCGGCGAGCAGCGCATAGGCTCCTTCGTAATCTTGCTTCACGTAGGCCAAGGCAGCAAACTCCTCGGCTTGTTTGGCAGCGAGCGCGGGATTATGATCCACGCCGCTTTCGCAGCCCGTGAGCATGATAGCAAGAATGAGTGATAACCAACGCCGCTGCATGCAAGATTCCTGTTATTGAGGATACCGTCCGTTTCTGAGTTACCTATTACGCGTGACGGTTCGGGTCAAGGCGGCATCGGTCGCGCGAGTGGACATGGACAAACGTCCCGAATTGGACTAATACCAAAAAAGCACAGAGCGAAAGCGAGGTAACCCGATGAATGCGCCGACCTCCCATTATACGCCCGACGTCGTATTGGCTGGAGAAAACATCATCTCCGCCGACTCGCACATTCAAGAGCCGGAAGATCTCTGGGTGAACAACCTGGGCTCGATGAAAGACCGCTACCCGAAATTTCCCAAGCGTAACTCGCCGGGAGAAAAGCCGGGCGGCTACAATCCCCACGCGCGCATCGGTGAGATGGAAACCGACGGTGTCTCGGCGGAAGTGCTCTATCCGACGCTTGGCCTGCGCCTGTTCGCTATGGAAGACGCCGAGTGTCAAGAAGCTTGTTTCAAAATCGCCAACGATTGGATGATCGACTACTGCAAGGTCCATCCCGGACGGCTCTTCGGCATCCCGATGATCTCGCTCTACAACATCAAAAACGCCATCAAAGAGCTGGAGCGTTGCAAGAAGGCCGGGATGATCGGCTGCCTGGTCTGGCAGGTGCCGCCGGAGCATCTTTCGTTCAAGAGCGATTATTACGATCCCTTCTGGGAAGCTGCCAGTGAATTGGACATGCCGGTCAACCTGCACATTCTCACCGGCTTTAACTACAGCCGCTGGGAGCGGCAAGGGTTGGACACTTACAAGACGGCGGTCAACGACAAGTTGAACGACGCGGCGAACACGCTTTTTGACTTAATTTTCACCGGCGTGCTGTCGCGTTTCCCCAAGTTGAAACTCGTCTATGTCGAGAACGAATGCGCGTGGCTGCCATTCTATATGCATGAGTGGGACAAGTACTATCTGCGCTTCAAAAACAAAGTGCCGCTGCCGTTTATGAAGAAGCTGCCCAGTGAGTACTGCAACGAACAAGTCTACGTGACATTTTTCAGCGACCCGACGGGTGGGCTGTTGATGACCCGCTATGGCCAAGATACGTTCATGTGGTCCAATGATTACCCGCACGCGGCCTCGCCCTGGCCGCACTCGCGCAAAGTGATTGCCGAGGAGCTAGGCCATCTGCCCAAAGAAGTGCTGCGCAAGGTGGTGCGCGAGAACGTGATAAAATTGTATAATTTGAAAATTGACGGGATTAGCAATTAATCAAAATTAGACCAAAGGAGAAAAAACCATGCAAGCCAGTGCCAATGCCGCGAGAATCTTGGAGAACGAAAAACCCAAATCGAAAAAGTTCTCGCTCAAAACCCCCTACATGAAACAGGGCCGCGTCACCCAGCTCGTCGCCGAGACGACCAACATGTGGATTCACACCAAGATCAACGCCGAGGGCGGCGAGAACGAGATCCACCAGCACCTCGACGAAGATCATTCTTTCATCGTGCTCGAAGGCCAGATGAGCGTCTTCGATGAAAAAGGCGGCGAGTTGAAGATCGAAAAGTACCAGGGGGTAATGATTCCGCGCGGCGCCTATTATCGTTATCTCAACACCGGCGAAGGCAATCTCGTCGTGCTCCGCATCGGCGCCGGCGTGAAGGGCCAAAAACAAGGCGGCCAAGAGATGCGTTTAGGCAAAGACGGCAAACCGCTGCCTAGTGGGTCGGTTGAAAACCGCAATCTGCCGCCCATCGAAATGGGCAAGTTCTTCGCCGAGTCGGCGGGGTAGACGTCGCGGCGAGCGATGACTGCAATGAAGAGGGTCACTCCATTGGGTGGCCCTTTTTCGCTTCTACAGAAGCATTGGAGTGATGGAGTATTGGGTTTCAAACCTTTGCGATCGTTGTCGCGATAATGGCAGTTTCTGGGCCGGCGTTGGCAACAACGGCTGAAGAGATTGCCCAGCTCAACAAGCCTGATCGGCAAAAGCTCCTTAAAGAAGGCGCCAAGAAAGAAGGCAAGGTCGTTTGGTACACACCGCTCATCGTCAACCAAGCGGTGCGCCCGCTCAAAGAAGTCTTCGAGAAGAAATATCCATTCATCAAAGTCGACTTCCACCGCGCCAACTCTCGCGGCTTTCAGCAGGCTGACTATTTGCCGGCACATCCCAAGGTAAAAGCAAAAACTCCAAAGCTGAAACCGGGCGGCGGCAGATTTGCCAAGGCGAACTATTTTCATCCCGAAGTTGTCCTGGAACAAAGCGCGAAGTGGGTCGCGCTGCAAGACAAAATCTTCGGCAAGTGAGAGAGGGAATTTTTTCACCACGAAGGGCTCGAAGAGCACGAAGAGAAGAGAAGGAAATTATTTTCCGAACTTTGTGTCCTTCGTGCACTTCGTGGTGAAAATCCATCCTTTTCAACTTTGCTAACGAGCGCCGTTTTGTGATTAATATTTCGATATAAGAATCCTTAAGGAGAAATGCCATGGCGATCATCGATGCTGACACCCATATCGACGAAACCGAAGCGACCTGGGAATATCTGCGCGATTTCGAGCAGGAGTATAAACCGCTCACTCAGTATCCGAGCCGCGTCGATCCTTCCAAGCCGCCGGTGCGTTACTGGTTGGTCGACGGCCATCGCCAGATGCGCTTTGTTCGTGATGATGACAACACGCGTACGACCGTGGAGACGAGAGAACTGCTCGACGTGCAAAAGCGACTGCGCGACATGGATGAGATGGGCACCGACGTACAGGTGATTTATCCGACGTTGTTCTTGATGGAAGCGACGACCAATCCCGAAGTGTCGACGGCATTGCGGCGCAGTTACAACCGCTGGCTTGCTGACCGCTGCGCCGAGTCCAAAGGCCGGCTGCGCTGGGTCTGCTTGCCGCCCCTCATGAACATGGAAGAGACAATTAAAGAACTGCAGTTCGCCAAAGATCACGGCGCCTGCGGCATCTTGAAGAAGGGCGATCTCGAAGCCGGCAAATGGCCGGCGGACAAATATTTCGAGCCATTCTACGCTGAGGCCAATCGCCTGGAGCTGCCGATCTGCGTGCACATCGGTTCCGGCACGCCCGACTTCGTGTCGGCGGCGGAATTTTCTCTGGGCTCGTTCATGCGCTCGCAGCTACCGACGGTGCACGCCTTTCACACGATCATCCGCCACCGCTTGCCGCAAAAATATCCCAAGCTCCGCTTCGGTATTATCGAAGCCGGCTGTTCGTGGATTCCGTTCATCGCCTGGGAACTGAAACGGCGCATGGAAAAAGCCTTCGACGGCGCCGGCTCTTTCAGCCGGTTCGCCCGCTACACGCTGTCGTCCGATCTACTCAAAGACAACCGCATGTACGTCACCTGCCAAGTCGACGAAGATTTGCCGTATATCCTGAAAGTCGCCGGCGAAGACAGCCTGATGGTCGGCTCCGACTACACCCACCGCGACTCGTCGATGGAGTACGAGTTTCCGCGCTTGCTCAAAGAGCGCGCCGACGCCGGCGAGATGTCCCACAGCACGGTGCAGAAGATTCTGCACGAAAACGCGAAGACGTTTTATGGATTGTGATAGGAGATCAGTTTGGGTCTTGGCCTAATCTTCGATGACTTGTGTGTGTTCCTAGGCGGTTTTGTTTTGTGGCTTCGTAAGGGCTGTCGTTATTCTCTTTGGCAAGAATTGAAAACCGTGAAGGCAGGGGACTTTTGGCGTCGACGCGAAGGAGTCATCGGATTCGTTACGGCGGTTGCTATTGCCGCATCTATTTGGGCCATCGTAGCTTGAAATTTTTCGAGTGATAAAGCCCAGTACACCGTGTATTCGAAGGAGATGAGCAATGGCGGAACAAGCCATCAAAGATAAAACCGCCATCACCGGCATCGGCTGGACGGCGTTTACGCGCAAGTCCGGGGTGCGCACGCTGACGCTGGCGGCGGAGGCGAGCCTCAAGGCCATCAGCGATGCGGGGCTCAATGTCCAGGACATCGACGGCGTTGTTTCTTATTTCCACAAGCGGCCGGAATCCAAAGAAGTAGAAGAGCTGACCAAGATGCTGGGAATTAAGCAGTGCAACTTTCAGCTCTATAGCGACGGCGGCGGCGGTTGGAACTGCGCCGCAGTGTTGTCGGCGGCGATGATGGTGCATTCGGGCATTTGCAAAAACGTGCTCGTCTTCAAAGCGCAGAATCGCTACAGCGAAGGGCGAGTGGCGCGGACCGAGCGCGCTCGCGATGTCAGTGGGCCTGATCAATTCACCATGCCGTTCGGACAGCACCATGCGGCGGCGCATTTTGGGCCCCATGCCACTGCGCATATGGCGAAGTACGGCACGAGTTCACTGGATTTTGCGCATCTCGCGGTCACCGAGCGCGAGCATGCGATGGTCAACAAAAAAGCCATGATGCGCAAGCCGCTCACCATCGAAGAGCATCAGAGCTCGCGCTGGGTGATTTATCCGTTTCGTCTGTTCGATTGCTGCCAGGAGACCGATGGCGCGGTGGCGCTGGTGGTGAGCTCGGCTGAGCGCGCAAAGGATATGAAGCACACGCCGGTTTACATCATGTCGGGCGTCGGCGGTGTAGGTAAAACTTCGGGATGGTGGGAAACGAATGGGGTGAAAACTGCACCCAAACTCTACGAAGGCGCGGGCATCACGCCAAAAGACGTGAGCTTCGCGGAGATCTACGATCCGTTCACGTTCATGTGCATGACCCACCTGGAAGACTTGCTGCAAGTGCCCAAGGGCGAGATCGGCCCGTGGGTGCGCGCTGGTCATAACAAGCTCGACGGCTCGCTGCCGGTAAATACGCACGGGGGGCTCTTGTCAGAAGGCCACATCGCGGGGCTCAACCATTTCATTGAAGCGGTGCAGCAGCTTCGGCCCGAAGGTGTCATCGACGATCTGTGCGAAGGGCCGCACAGCTACGATCGCGCGAAGTGCCGGCAAGTGAAGAATCCGAATATCGCGCTGCTCTGCGGCGAATGCGTCGACAGCGCTATCTTGCTGAGAAAGGCATGAACATGGAAGCCTACGCCAAGCCGCTGCCGCAAACCGACATCGATACCCAGCCCTTCTGGGACGGCTGCAAACGCCACGAGCTAATCGCGCAGCAATGCAAAAGCTGCAGCGAATACCGCTGGCCGCCGCAGCCCTTTTGCCCGCACTGCTACAGTTGGGATTACGCTTGGAACAAACTTCGCGAGACCGGCAAAGTGACAACGTTTGTGGTGGTGCACTATGCTGCCGTCACCGCATTTCAGCCGGACCTGCCCTACGTCGTGGCGCACATCATGATCGACGGGACTAACGATCATGTGGAAGTGTGCAGCAACGTGATCGGCTGTTCGTGGGAAGAGGTGAGAGTCGGCATGGCGGTGCGCGTAGTGTTCGATGATGTCACGACGGAAGCGACCCTGCCGAAGTTCCGTCCGGTTTGATTCGGAATCGGGGAACTTAACCGCAAGCAGCGCATAAGGCGCAGAATAAAAACTAGCGGAATATCTCGCGCAGAGGCGCTGAGCCCGCACAGTTTGCAATTGTAAACAGGGAAGCGTGCATGTTAGTCCGAGAGCGCTCGAATCAGCCGCTCGGCTGAGTCTCTGCCGCGCGGGAACGGCGCGACAATGACCCGCGTGCAACCGGCGGAAAAATACTCGTCGATGGTTTTGCGGATATCCGCACCACTTCCTGCGGCGACAAACGTCGTTGCCAAGCCCTCGCTGATCTGTTCCTGAGCGCGCTTGGTCTCGCCGCGCTCAACCAGGTCTTTCAGCTCTCGCAGCTCATCGTGAAATTTCGGCGACTGCGTGCCGATCATCCGGTCGGGGTTGCTGCGAAACCTTTGCATGAAAGTCGCGCGGGCATGACTGAGGGCTTCGGCGCGGTTGTCGTTGGCGCAGCAAGTGGTGATGGCTGTCAGTTCCAATGCGTCGGGGTTGCGTCCCGCCTTGCGGGCGGCGTCGCGGAACTGATGTGTCGAAAAATTGGCCACGTAGTACGGCGAGACGACATTTGTCAGCAAGCCATCGGCAACCTCGCCGGCCAGGGCGACCATGCGGGGGCGCGTCGCACCGACATAGATGGGCAAATGCTTCGGCGCTTTATGCACGCCGAGCCTGCTGTTCACGCCAGAAAAAACCGGGCCATCATGGGTAAATTTTTCGCCGGTGAGCGCCTTGCGAACAAACTGCACGTACTCGCGGCAGCGCGCCAGTGGCGCCCGCAGGGGAATGCCGTGCGCCAGATCATTCCACGGGTGATGGCCGACGCTGAGACCCAGACGGGCGCGGCCGCCGGAGAGTTCATCCAAAGTTGCGGCGCCCATGGCGATCTGAAACGCCGAGCGGGTGTAGACGTTGACGATCGCTGTGCCGATGCCAATGCGTTTGGTCGTCGTCGCCATCGCAGCGAGCATCGCCATCGAGTCGCGGCCGATGTCTTCGTTTAGCCAGACGCTTTCAAATCCGGCTGCTTCAGCTTGGCGCGCAAGATCGAGCACGTCCTGCGCCGACAAAGCGCAGTCGAGGCCATCGTCTTTGAAGTCGATGCCGATCCGTTGATTCAAGCCCATCCTTCGCTCCCGGATTTCCTCGCGCAAAGGCGCCAAGAACGCAAAGTTTGCTCGCCCCTACAAATCCAAATTCTTATTTTGCGCCTTTTGCGCTTTTTGCGGTTAATTCTCCGATCCCCGAACTACTTCAGAAACTCTTTCTCAAAATAGTCGCCCCACTCATTGCTTTTGTCGTAAAGGATTTCCGGGCCCAAGTAATTTGCCTTTTTGAAGCGCACACCTGGTTTCAAGTCGGCTTGCAACGCCGCAATCTCTGGATGCGCGGGCAAATAGTTCGCCGCTTGAAAGACGCGCTGGCCGCGCCGTGACAGGACGAAATCCATGAACAGCATCGCCGCGTAAGGGTGCGGCGCGTTTTTCGCAAGCCCAATCGCATTGTTGGTCGCCGTCACCGGCTCTAGTGGCTGCCATTCCACCGGCGCACCAGCGGCTTTACTGATGTAGGCATGGTGATTAAAGATCTGGACCGCCATCGGATATTCACCGGCAATCACCAAGTCGAGAATCTGCCGCGCGCTGGCGGTGGTCTTGACGATGTTTTGCTGCCTGAGTTTTTGCAGGTAGGCTTTGCCGGCTTCCTGTCCCATGCTGACGAGGATGTTGCCGATAAATTGCGGCGCGCCGGAGCCGCGGCTGGTGGACCACATCATTTGTCCTTTCCAGCGCGGGTTAAGCAGGTCTTCGTAGGTTTTCGGCAGCTCGGCGGCTTTGACGTTGCGCGTGTTGTAACCCAGCGTCATGAAGTAAACGTTGGTACTGCCCCAAAATCCTTTTGGGTCTCGTAACTCTGGCGGATATTCGGCAATCGGCGGCGAATAAAAACGCTGCATCAAGCCGGCGCGCTGCAGCATGGTTGCCGCGGCGCTGCCGCTGACGATATCGGCTTCGTATTTTTTTGCCTGATATTCGGTGATCATGCGCTGCGCCAAGCGGTCGGCGTTGGCGCGGAAAAATTCCACCTGGACAAACGGATATTCCTTCTCGAAAGCGTCTTTGACCGGGCGCACGACCTGATCGACGATCAAGCCAGTGTAAAAAGATACCTTGCCTTCTTTCTTGGCGCCTTCGATGAGAAGCTTCTCGCGGTTGGGCGATTTCATTAGCGCCACGTCTTCGACGCTGGCGGCTGTGGCTAAACTAAAGCCACTGAGAATGAGAGATGCAGACAGGAGAACAATTAGGTTTCGAATCATTGGATCCTCCTCTCGATTTGTCAGGGCTGCGGGCCTATGGCAAGATTCTTAGGAGCCCTTCGACAAGCTCAGGCGAACAGATCAAGCGTCGTCTCGCTACATGCGATCCGTTCATGCTGTGCCGGTCGAAGCATGTTCCCCCTCTTGCTGTCGGGCTGCGCGGATTGATCACGCTAGTCCCCGACTGTGGAACTTGTCAACTGTGAATGCGATCCCGCTTATTTCATGAACTGATTCTGAAAATACTCCTGCCATTCGCTGCCCTTCTCGTAGAGCAAGTCAGGGCTCATGTAATTGGCGTTTTTGAATCGGCCCCCGCCTGCTTTGAGATCGGGCTGTAGAGCAGGCATGTCCGGGTGAGTGGCCGCTGATAAGATGCTGGTGAAAACTAGTTGAGCGAGTGCTGCGCAAGCAAACCAAGTTCTTAAACGCGACAAAGTAAAATCTCCTTTGGTTTGGATTCGACAAGCATGCCGAACGCTACCCCTGGAGAGCGTTGGCTGTCAAACGCAGATTCTTTTGCGCCGCGCCCAAATCATGCTATGGTCCGACCACTCGCGGAAGGGAAAATCCGCTTGCCGTTTTCATAATTTATCGGACGGAGGTTCTCATGCCCGGCGCACTCGACGATATTCGCGTGATCGATTTTACCCATGCATTGAACGGCCCCTTCTGCACCATGCTGCTCGGCCATCTCGGCGCGGAAGTTATCAAGATCGAGCCGCCCGCTGGGGATGGCTTTCGCCGCTCGTGGATGCCGCCCAATGCCAAAGTCGATGGCTACGAGTTTCTCTGGGTCAGTCAGAACAAAAAAAGCGTCGTGCTCAATCTCAAAGATCCCAAAGGCGCCGACATCGCGAAGCAACTCATTGCCAAATCGGACATCGTCGTGGAGAACTATCATACCGGCACCATGGAAAAATTCGGGCTGGGCTATGAAGACTTGAAGAAGATCAATCCGCGCATCATTTATTCCTGTTCGCGCGGCTTCGGCGAGACCGGGCCATACAAAGACTACGGCAGCACGGCGCACACAAACAATAGCATGTCCGGCTGGACGCACACCGGCTGGGGCTATAACAAAGCGCCCGGGACGAAAGCGATCGGCATCGGTGACGAAGCCGCCGGCGTCAGCATGGTGTGCGGCATCCTCGCCGCGTTGCACGCACGCCAGCGCACTGGCGAGGGGCAGCGCATTGTCGTGTCGATGCAAGAAGCGCTGATCGGTTTCATGATCAGCGAATGGCACGAGCACTTCATCGGCATCGAGATCGGTAACAAGCCGGTGCCGGCGGCGGACGGATTTTTTACGCTGCGCGTGCCGGATTTGAGCGACGGCCGCTTTGCCAAGCTGGCAAAGTTCATGGGGCGCGAAGATCTCGTGCAAGATGCCCGCTTCGCCACCGAGGCGGCGCGCAAACAAAATCGCAACGAGCTGTACAATTTGGTAAAGGCTTGGATCGCCACCAAACCGCGCCAAGAACTTTGGGATGGCTTGCGCGCCATCGACTATTTCGGTGCGCCAGTGTTGTCCATGGGCGAAGTGATCGAAGACCAGCACATCAAAGAGCGCAAAGCGTTCACGGACGTTGACCATCCAACCGCCGGACCGGTGAAAATGTTGGCACCATGGATCCACATGTCCAAGACACCGGCAAGCATCCGCAGCCAGTCGCCAACGCTGGGGCAGCACACGGACGAGGTGTTGAAGGGAGTGTTGGGATTAGGCGCAGAGGAACTGAGCAAGCTTAAAAGTGACGGGGTGGTGAAATAGTACCAAGTCGGGTGATTGCGTTTCTAATCCTCGCCCCGGTTTCGGGGGAGAGTTAGAGAGGGGGCCGTTTAGGAGCAGCCCCTATCTTGATCTTGCCCCGAGGGAGACTTGTGTCGCCATTGTCATGAGCCGAAGGCGAAGAATATGCTTCATGTAGCTGGCGGAAAAGCAGATCCTTCACTACTGCTCAGGATGACGAAACGAGCGATGCTTGGCATTACGACGCAGTCTCAAAAGGGGAAGGCTGCAAACGGAGAGCCGATATCATGAGCGACTTACTGCCCATCAACGAAATCGCCCACAAACTCGGTCTGCGCGACGACGACATCGAAACCTACGGACGCCACACGGCCAAAGTTCGGCTCGAGTGTTTGCCGGCGCAAGGGACTGCTCCCAAGGGCAAGTTGATTCTGGTTACGGGCATCACCCCGACCAGCGCCGGTGAAGGTAAGACGGTCACGACAATTGGTTTAGCCCAAGCGCTGGAAAAGCTTGGCAAGAAATCGGTGGCGACGCTGCGCGAGCCGTCGCTTGGGCCAGTGTTCGGCGTCAAAGGCGGCGCCACCGGCGGTGGTCGGTCACAAGTTCAGCCCTACGAAAAAATTAACTTGCATTTCAACGGTGACAAACATGCGGTGACTTCGGCGCACAATCTGCTCGCCGCCATGCTCGACGCCCATGTTTTTTTCGGCAACGAGCCGGGCTTCGATCTCAACAATATCTCCTGGCCCCGCGCCATGGACATGAATGATCGGGCGCTGCGCAATATCAAGATTGGCCTCGGCGGCAAAGCCGATGGCGTGCCGCGCGATTCGCGCTTTATCATTACCGCTGCTTCCGAAATCATGGCGGTCTTGGCGTTGGCGGAATCGCGTGCTGACTTCGAGCGGCGCTTGGGCGAGATCACGATTGGCTATACCGGCGCAGGTAAGCCAATTCGGGCGAAGGATTTGCAGGCCGTTGGCGCCATGATGGTGTTGCTAAACGAAACGCTAATGCCGAATTTGGTGCAGACCACCGAGCACACGCCCGCGCTGATTCACGCCGGGCCGTTTGCCAATATCGCCCATGGCACGAGCAGCATCATCGCCCAGCGCATCGCGCTGGACCGCGCCGAATATGTGGTGAATGAAGCCGGTTTCGCTTCCGATCTCGGCGGCGAGAAATATATCGACATCGTGATGCCGTCGTCTGGAATCAAGCCCAGCGCCGCGGTTTTGGTTGCGACGATTAAAGCACTGCGCCGCCACGACGCCGCCAACACCGACATAAAGCCCGGCCTGGAAAACCTCGCCAAGCATGTCGACAATTTGCGCAAGTATCATTTGCCCGCGGTGGTCGGCTTGAATCGATTTGCCGACGATCGCGATGCCGATATTCAAACCGTCAAGGATTGCTGCAAGGAGCTCGGTGTTGAGTTTGCCGTGAACGAGGTGTTCAGCAAAGGCGGTGCAGGCGGTGCGGAGCTGGGAGAAAAAATCATCGGCGCTGCGGCCAAAGCCAATCCGGCGGAGATCAAGCCGCTGTATGCCGCGAATGATCCGTTCACTCAGAAGATCGCTACGATCGCTCGCGAAGTCTACGGCGCCGACGGCGTAACGTTTAAGGATGCAGCGAAAAGCAAACTTGATAAATTTGCCGGAATGGGTTTTGGCCACTTTCCGGTGTGCATCGCCAAGACGCAAAACTCCTTGTCCGACGATCCGAAAAAACTCGGCGCGCCGAAGGGTTGGACGTTGACAATCAGCGACGCGCATTTGTCGAGCGGCGCAGGTTTTGTGGTTTGCATAGCCGGCAACATGCTGCTGATGCCGGGGTTGGGTAAAGTGCCGCAAGCGGTGAAAATGAGTGTCAATGCCAGTGGGGTCATCGAAGGTTTGGGTTGAGCGGAACAGTCCGCTGAAACCCAAGAATGCTTCGACTCGTTAATTTTGTTCCGTTCGTCCTGAGCTTGTCGAAGCACTCCGGTGGGGTTTACATGGAACTCTAAAAGGGAATCGTATGGCTTCAATGACGGATCTAAATACCATGCGCGTCGACCAGGTGGGCAGCTTGCTACGGCCGCAAAAAATCAAAGATGCTTTCGCCAAATATGGCGCGGGCGAAATCGGCGAAGACGATCTGCGCAAAGTCCAGGACGAGGTGATTCGCGACGTAATTGGGAAACAGGCCGCGCACAATCTGCCGATCGTCGTCGATGGCGAATTTCGCCGCACCAGTTTTATGGAAAGCTTCGCCGTAGTGGCGGGTGTCGAGGAGTGGCAGGCCGGCGCGAAAAGCTACCACGTTATGCTGGCGCGCACGGAGGAAGACAAAGAAGGGACGCACAAGGCGCAGGATCCCATCCTGCTCAATCGCAAGCGCGTGAGCCAGCGTTTGAAACTGATTCACAATACGCTGGTCGACGACTTTCGGTTTTCCCAGAGCGTGAGCGATCGCCCGGTAAAAGTCTCGCTGATCGGGCCGGATCGCATTCAGCAATGTTACGATAGTGATGCCTCGAAGGCGGTTTATCCGTCGACGAATGAATTTCTAAGAGACGTCGTCGCCGTCGAGCGGCAGATGATCGGCGAGTTGGCCCAAGCGGGCTGCCGCTATGTCGGCATCGACGGGCCTGGCTACACGGCCTACGTCGATCCGGATTCGATCGCGGCGATGAGAGCGCGCGGTGAAGAGCCGATGGCGACGATGGAGCGGTCGATTCGCGCCGATAACGAAGTGATCGCGAATTTTCCGGGCGTGACGTTTGGCATTCACATCTGCCGCGGCAATCGCCAAAGCATGTGGCACCGTGAAGGCAAGTATGACGCCATCGCCGAGAAACTCTTTGGTGGCCTGCACCATCAGCGTTTGTTGCTGGAATATGACACCGAGCGCGCTGGCACCTTTGAGCCACTGCGTTTCGTGCCCAAGGGCAAAATCGCCGTGCTCGGGTTGATTACGACCAAGAGCGCGCGCGTCGAAACGGTCGACGAGCTGCGCCGGCGCATCGACGACGCGGCGCGCTTTCTGCCGCTCGAACAATTGGCGCTCAGCCCGCAGTGCGGCTTCGCCTCGAGCATCCGCGGCAATCTGCTCACCGAAGACGATCAGTTCCGCAAATTTGACGTGATGTTGGAGACGGCGCGGCGAGTTTGGGGATGACCTACCAGGCTATGTGCTTCGCGCTACTTCCCTCGATACGTGGCCAATGCCGCTACTACCCTCGATACGCGCTTCGCGCTACTCGGGACAAACGGAATTTTGACCGATTCCCCGAGTAGCGACACAAGTCGCGTATCGAGGGGCTGTTCACACTCGGATACCTCTGGTTCCCTTCCAGTGAGACAAAATGTCCTTACCAGACTGGCTTCGTTTGCTTTTGCTCGCCGCCATCTGGGGCGGCTCGTTTGTGTTTCTGCGCATTGTCGCGCCGGCCCTCGGTCCGATTGTTACTGCTGATTTACGCGTGCTGATCGCCTGGGCGGCGCTGCAGCTCTATTTCCGCGCCATCGGTCTCGACGTCCATTGGCGGCGATTCTGGAGGCAGTACGTTGTCATCGGCATTTTCAATGGGGCGCTGCCGTTTTTTCTGTTCGCCTTTGCGGCGCTGCACATTCCGGCGTCTTACTCGGCGATTCTCAACGCTACGTCGCCTCTGTTTGGCGCGTTGTTCTCCGCGTTTTGGTTGGGCGAAAAGATCACGGCTCAGAAGATCTTGGGATTTTTTCTTGGTCTGGCCGGTGTTGCGCTGGTGACGCGGCTGGGCTCCGGCGCGATTGGCACGATGGCGCTGTGGGCCATCGCTGCCTGTTTGGGCGCTGCTTGCTGTTACGGGATCTCCAGCACCTATGCCAAGGGTTTTGCCGGCGGCGCCAATCCGAAAGCGATTGCCGGCGCGAGCCAACTGGCGGCGGGATTGTTGCTTCTGCCGCTAATTCCGCTTGCACCGCCGCCCGGTCCCATAACGGTTAACATCGCACTTAGCATGCTGACGTTTGCGCTTTTATGCAGCGGCTGGGCGTTTCTTTTGTATTTCCGCTTGATCACCGACGTCGGGGCGACAAAAGCGTTGACCGTGACGTTTTTGATGCCGGCGTTTACGATGATCTGGTCGGCGCTGTTTCTCGGTGAGAGGGTTACAGCGGAGACGATTCTCGGGTGTGTGTTGGTCCTGTGCGGGACCGGGTTGGTGGTGCGGCGTGGGAAAGGATGAATGATGAATTATGAAGGATGAAAGGCGGAAGGCTGAGAATCACCCGTCCTCCCGCCTCCGGGTTTATCGTGAATCAGGCGCTAGCGACGATTTGCTTCAAAGCGCCCGCGGTCTTCCGGTTCGCGCATAGACCACACCACGCGCTGGGTAGCGCAGAAGCGTTTCTCGGCGTCCACCGGCCGGCGCGATCCTTCGAGGTCCACCTGGACGTTGAAGCAAGATTCGCGCGTGCGAAAACGAAAACCGTCATTGGCGGGTACTTGGATCTCATTCATGCCATTGTGAATCGTGTAGTTGCGCAGGGCGCCGGCGATGTTGTTGCCCTCGCGCACATAAATGTTGGTCTCGCACTCGCCGCGGCCGTCGTAGCGCAGGTTGATGCGCCAAAACCGGACGCGCTGTCCCTCAATCACCGGATCGGGCCGCATGTCGAGGTCTTGGATTTGAATGGGCTCGCCGCGCCGGCAGCTGCCGCTGCGGCCCCAGTCGGCCGCCATGGCAGCCGCGTTGAAATCGGCGATGGTCGCCGAAAAAAGCGCCGTTAGAATCATTGCTTTGAGCCAGTCCATAAATGGTCTCCTTTGTTATGGCTATCGGTTAGACGACGGGAACTTTACGTCGCATCAAGTTTCGCCCGCATGCGCGAGTGTGCTCATTGTCCCAAACTGGCCATCAAGCGCCCAAAGCCGGTGATTTTTTCTTTGATGTCGATCAACTTCATGGCGTGCCAGCAGCACGCGACGCTGCTGGTGATGACCGGAATGCCGAGCTCGTCTTCTAGCGGCTGGACGTCGGTTACCGTCGGCCAGCGTGGACAGGGTATGAAAATCCCGTCGGCATCGCGGCCTTTGGCGTAGAGCCGCTTGGCGATTTTGTAGGCCGCATGCACCGGCAAGTCGGTGAGCTTGGCGTTGTTGCTGACGCCGTAGCCGGCGATCTGCAGAACCTCGAATCCGGACTGTTCGAGATGGTGCTTCAATCGTTTGTTCAGCTCGTCAGGATAGGGCGTGCCGACGACGAGTTTTTTACACTTCATCGCTTTTAGCGCTTCCACTTCCGCGGTCAATCCGGCGGACACCGGCACGCCATATTTTTTCGTCAGTTCTTGTCCCAACTCGCGGTCTTTGCCGAAGGGCAAGCGCGTAAACAGCGGTGAGCCACTGAAGATGATCGAATCGCAGTTGTTGTCGACGAGGTCTTTGACAGATTCATCGATGCGTTGCAGCGCCGCCTCAAAGTCATTGTCGACCAGATTGCGCACGGTGCCCGTGGTGTTCATGATCATGAACCCCTCGGGAAACATTTTGTAGAATTCATAAACCAACGTGTCGCCGCGCGAGGGGGCGACGTGACCAATGCGAGCGCGCCAGCCGTACATTTGAATCCTCCTGGTCAAGCCCCACGATAACGCCTCGCGCTACTCGGGACGGACGGGATTTTTTTGCCGATTGCCCCGAGTGGCGACGCTAGTCGTGTATCGAGGGGTATTCAATGACTTACTTCACCAGCCGTAAAGCTTCGCCGGGTTCTCACTCAAAATCTTATTGCGCGTGGTTTCGTCTGGCGCCGCGGCTAATAGAAAATCCACCAAATCGCCGTCGTTGGGCGTCGCTACGGTAATGCTGGCGTGGGGCCAGTTGGTGCCCCAGACGACGTGGTCCGGGCGGGCGGCGATGAGCGCTTGGATGACTCCGACCATATCGGCGTAGTCAGGCGTGCCGGTTTTTGAGAGCTGGTAGAAACTGTAGAGGTTGATCCAGGCGTGCTCTTCGTTTTTTAAAATCGCGATCAGTTCGGCAAACTCCTTATCGCCATGTTTGTGTTGGTCGGGCTCGGCGTGGGCGACGTGGTCAAAGAGATAGGGAACTTTGAGGGAACTGAGAAATGGCGTGGTGGCGATGACTTCCTGCATGGATTCAGACATGAACTCGATATGCCACCCGAAGCCTTGTGTGCGCTCCATCATGCGCGGGGTTTCTTTGACGCTCATGCCGCCGCGGCTCGGGGGATTTCTGCCTTTGATGCGAAAGCCGGTGATGCCGCCGTTTGTTAATTTTTCCAACTCGGCATCGCTGATGTTGGGATCGAGCTGCGCCAGTCCTTTGAAGCGGCCGTTCATGCGCGCGATGGCGTCCAGTGTGATTTGATTATTCGTGCCATTGCCGCTGCCGGTGACGATGACGGCGCGCTCTAAGCCGAGCGCGTCCTGCACTTTCAGATAATGATCTAGCGTACAGTGTGGGTCGGGGTCGTAGTGGCGCTCGGGAACCAAAGGATAGCAGTCGAACGGCCCGTAGATATGCAAATGAGTATCGCAGGCGCCGGGCGGCAGCTTGAAACTCGGCCTGCGAGTATTGGGGTCGGGTGGTTTTACCTGGCGCATGATGGCCGCCAATGTAGAACAACATCCGTTCATGGTTCAAGCGTTGAACAACGAAATTGAGCGAAGACCCGAAACTCGAAAGCTAGAACCCGAAACAGCGCGGCGAAGCCGCGCCGCGCGGCTTGACCTGCTCGGCTGATTTCCCTACTCTCGCTTTGGACCACTCGACTACGGAGGTGCACAATGAGCAAGGATCTGCAACTATTTCTCCTGACCGCCGAGCGACTTTTGCGCTGCCGCTGGGATGGCAAGTCCGACAACGTCGAAATCATCAACAGCGCGATGGATGGTGAGACCATCCGCGAAGTCGCGCGCGATCCTTTCAACCCGAAAAAACTTTATGCGGCGACGCTGACCGAGATTCACATCAGCGAGGACGAGGGCGTGACCTGGAAGTGGCTGCCGTCGGGCGGCATCGACCGGCGCGATATCTGGTGCATGGCGGTGCATCCGACACGCAAGGATGAAATCTACGTCGGCACGCTGCCGGCTTCGGTCTACGTCAGCGAAAACGGCGGCCGCTCGTTCACCGAGCTATCGACGTTTCGCAATTTACCCGATTACAACCGCTGGACCTTCCCGCCCGGCGCCCATGTGGCGCACGCGCGCTGCATCGTGCTCGACGCCCGCGTGCCCGACGAAATCATCGTCGGCATCGAAGAGGGCGGTGTGGCGCGCAGCCGCAACCGCGGCGCGACTTGGGAAGATATCAGCGGGCCGTGGAGCTTGACGGCGTACCCAAAGTTTAACGATCCGGCGGCCGTCGTTCCTTACGAGATGGGTCAGCATGAAGAGGGGCGGGTCTACCGCGACGTGCACTGGGTGACCCGCCATCCGAAGGACTTGGACACGCTTTATGCCAGCACAGGCATCGGCACTTACCGGACCACTGACGGCGGTAAAAATTGGATCAAATGCGAGTACGGTCTCGGCCGCGCCTATGCGATTCCAATGATCAATCATGCGGCAGCGCCGGACCGCGTCTTCCTCGGCGCCGCGGAGAATGGCCCGGCGACCTGGGCCGGCTACCGCACCGTGCGCGCTGGCCCTTACAACACAGTAAAGTTTAGCCAGCTCCGTCTGGCGGAAACCGGCGGCGCCAAAACGCAGATTCTGCGCAGCGACGATGCCGGCAAGAATTGGACTTTTTTGAAGACCGGGTTGCCGGCGGGACACGAACATATGACTTGCGGCTTTGCGATACACCCCGACGACCCCAACACACTATGCGTCGGCTACACCGACGGCTCGGTCTACGCGACCACCGACGGCGGCGCCAACTGGCGGCGTCTCGTGGTCTCGCAGCCAAAGCTCTACGGCGTACGCTTGTTGGCCGCCGCGTGAAGCAAGAGCTCACCACCTCAA
Source organism: Deltaproteobacteria bacterium (assembly GCA_016874755.1). Classification (NCBI taxonomy): domain Bacteria; kingdom Pseudomonadati; phylum Myxococcota; class Myxococcia; species Deltaproteobacteria bacterium. The sequence goes on from VGTH01000011.1 coordinate 39,984, forward strand.
GCATCAAAGCATGAATCATCAAGGAGGAAGGACAAATAGCAACATGGAGAAAATGAACTCATGGGCAATGGTTTTGCCGACAGTATTGGCAACTATTTGGCTGGCTGGCTGCGCGCCAAGCATCAACCCGAGATTCGATGAATATGGCATGCCAAAGTGGACATTCGAGAATCCCGACGCCGAAAAAAACGCACCGATGGCGTCAAAGCCGGTGCCGACGGTTACAGGAGGCAGTCTCGATGATCTGCGCAGTGGGCAGAGCAGCGTCACTCCGGCGTCGAGTCCGTTGAGAGAGATTTATTTTGGCTTCGATAGCTCAGAATTGAGCGCCGAGGCGCGCAAAATTCTCAGCGCCAGTGGTGAATGGCTGAAAGCCAACCCGGCGGCGCGTGTGCAGATCGAAGGTCACTGCGACCAGCGCGGCACCGTCGAGTACAATCTCGCACTGGGTTCGCGGCGCGCCCAAGCGGCGCTGGATTTTCTGGCAACGTTGGGCATCGGCAAAGAGCGTTTGAATACCATCAGCTACGGTCAGGAGATTCCGGTGTGCACGGACAAGAACGAAGGCTGTTGGGCCAAGAACCGGCGGGCGCGCTTCGTGATTGCTGCGAGTAAGTCGACAACATAGGACTCTTCACCACGAAGACGCGAAGTACACGAAGTTCGGAAAAGTCGTTCTTTTCTCCGATCTTCGTGTCTTTGTGGTGAGTAAGTGTTTTCAGAAAGGCTACAGATCATGAAATACGGATGGCGCGCGCGAGTTGGCCATATCGCGCCGGCGATTCTCGACACTTCCGGCGAAGAGATGCGCAAACTCTTACCCGAGGGTGTCTTGCACGTCGGCTTGACGATCAGCGAGCCGATTCAAACGCTCGGTGCGGAGCAGGCGGCTTCGGCCTTCGACCGCATGGTCGACGCCGGCAAGCGTTTGGCCGCTGAGAAAGTCGATGTGTTGATCTGCGGCGGCGCGCCGGTGGCGTTGGCGAAGGGGCCGAACGGCGATGCTGAGCTTGGCGCGCTCTTGCGCCGCGAAACGAATTTGCCAGTGGTGATGGCCAACGGCGCTGTGGTCGAAGCGCTGCGTTTGCTTGGCGCGCGCTCAGTTTTGGCCGTGAGCCCGTTTATCGATGCGCGCAATCAGGAGATCAAGAATTTTCTCGAAGCCAGCGGCTTCAAAGTGCCAGCGACCAAGGGGCTAGGGTTAACAAAGAACATCGATTTTGCCAGCCAATCGGCCGACGCAGCCTATACGCTTGGCCGCGACCTGGCGCGGCTGCATCCCGAAGCGGACGCGATCTATATCGCCTGCCCGCGCTGGCCGAGCGTCGACATCATCGCACCGCTGGAAGCTGACAGCGGCAAGGCCGTCGTGGCCGCGCCAGCGGTGATGGTGTGGGGCGCGTTGAAGGCGCTGCGCATTTTTGATTGCCGGCCAGGGTATGGGCGGTTGATGGAGGAGTTGCGGACTGGCGGGCCGGCGCGATGATAAAGGGAAAAGTCTTAGCGTCTAGAGTCTAACGGCTTTGGGTCTAGCGGTTTTGGGCTCCGGACGTCTAACGCCGGACTCTAGACGCCAAACCGCAGATGTTAAACGATCTATCTTATGGCTGATTTGCAACAACAACTGTTGGCGCTCGCCGACAAAGGTACCGTGGAGCATCGGGCGGCCGCGCTCCTGGTCCTTGGCGCGCTCAAGCTCGATAACGCTGCCGTTGCTAAGACGGTCGCGGCGAGCCTTAGCAATCCCAACCCGGTTATTAAGGATTATGCGCTGCGCTATTTCGAAACGATTCAAGCGAAGAACGGTCCTGCACTGCTGATTCCGTTGCTCGAAGATCCGGACAGAGACATTCAAGAACGTGCCGTTAAGTTATTGACTACGGCGGGGCAGCCCGTCGTGCAACCCTTGCTCCAGCGTTTGTCCGCCGCACCACGCCTTGGACAGGTCAACGGCGCGCGGGTGCTTTGCGCGGTGCGCGGCAAGGGTGCCCTGAAGGGTCTGTTGCAAATGCTGCTTAGCGGCAGCGATGAGTTGAACAAAACGATCTGCGATTTTCTGACACCCGTGGTGCGCGAGCAGAGTGACAAAGAACAGGAACAATTCTTCGAAGAAGTCGAAGCCTTTGCCGACGATCTCGACGTGAAGCAGCAGCGGCCAGCCGCGGTGTCGGCGATGCGCCTGCTCGGCATGCTTGGCCGGCCGGGCGCGCGCAAGTGGCTCTTCAAATTCATTGGCGCGGAGCAGCCGCCAATCATTCGTTCGCATGCGCTGGTCGCGCTGTTGCGTTGCCTGCGCGATCAAGATCTCCGCAAAGACGAGTACGCCAAACTGCTGCCGCTGCTCGAAGAAAATGAATTCACCGAGATGACGCGGCTCGCCCTCGAATTGCTCGACATTCACGGACTGCCGGATGAATCGCGCGCGTTGCTGTCGAAATTGATGCAGAGCCCACACAACGACGTGCAGAAATTTGCTCTGCGCCAGATGGGCGAGGTGGGCACCCCGGGCACGGTGCGCACGTTGGTTGAGCAATTGGGCGACGCCGACTACCGCAAGCGCGACGTGGCGGCGAGCTCGCTGCGCAAGATTCCCGAAGCGCGCACGGCGTTGATCAAAGAGTTGCTCGCCTGCGAGGACGCCAGCAAAGCTTGGAGCATCGTCGAGCTGTTGCCATCGTTCGAGGGCAAGTGGCGCCAGGACACCATCGATGCCTTATGGAAGCGGCTGCAGAAAGCGATCGATAGCGAGGAGCGCATTCAAGCAGCGTTCTTGCACGCGCTAAAGCAGGCCGACGGTGAGTTTGTTTACGATAAGCTTGCCGAGCAAGGGGGCAAACTGGTCAAAGCGAAGAAGTACAAGGAAGCGGTGCCGTTTTTGACGCCGCTGAAAGAGCTGGCTCAATTCAAGCCCGAGGACAAGTTCCAGCTTGCGCTGGCGCAGTTGAAGCGGCATGCCCACACGGTGGCGAGCCATCGCCAACATCCGGGCGTCGATCTGGTTGTCGACCTCTATCGCAACAGTGCTTTCCCGCTATTCGAGACCTTGAAGAAAGAAAAGAACTTTAGCCCGGAAGAATATTTCGCGCTCGGTTTCAATTTGGTCGAACGCCAGGGTGAAGAACGCAATCTCGGGCGCGAGTTGTTAGAACATGTGGCCGAGAAATTTCCCCGCAATAAGATTGGCAAGAACGCCAAAAACAAGCTGAAGTTGCTAGCTCAATAAAGAGCGACGGATGCCCGCGCCGGGCATTTCGACGGCTATCTCCTGCCTGCCTAGAATTTGTTCGCGTCGCTCAACTTCTGTGCAGTTGTATAAGCTTCCGACTGGTTCTCGGGGCAGCACTGGCCCCAAAGCGCCGGATTTCGCTGGCATCGGCATTGCTCACATTGCACGAGAACGGAAACGCCATGCAGCCATGACGCGAATTTTGCTCGTCGACGATCACCCTCCATCGTGCCGCAGTGCTGTCAGTGTCCTGAACGGCAGGGGTTATGAAGTTATCGCCGAAACCTCGAGCGGTGCGGTATGGGTGCCGCTGGATTGGTCGGCGCAAAAACACCGGATGTAGTGCTCATGGCGGTTGGGCTGCGCGACCTCGATGGCATCAGTGTGGCGCAGCAAATCATGGCCCCGCAGCCGACGCCGATCATTCTACTTACGAGTCGCTGCGATGCCGGGACGATTCGGCGCGCTGTCGCTGCCGGCATCATGGGCTATTTACTCAAGCCACTCCGCGCTGAGGAGCTGCCAGCGGCCATTGAGCTGGCGCTGGTTCGCTTTCACGAGCTCGCGGCGCTGCGCTACGAGAACGGCAATCTGAAGCGGACTTTGGAAGCGCGCAAGTTAATCGAAAAAGCCAAGGGACTCTTGATGGAGCAAAGCGGCTACACTGAAGCGGAAGCATTTTCCTTGATTAAAAGAGAGAGCATGAACCTGCGCCGGCCGATGAAGGAAATCGCCGAGGCCTTGATCCTTTCCGAAGCGGTGAGCAGGAGAGGGAAGGGTTGAAGCTCGCCGGCGCCGACGATTGCCGCGCGAAAATCTCACCCGAGATTTTTCCGCAGATCTCACATTGATCCATCTTCCGCAGATGTGCTTAGGAATTAATCGCAGTGCCTAGTTTCTAAGCAAACCGAACACGCTTTTCTGCACGCACTGCACAGCCATACGCAATAATTCATCATCTTTTCGCGGCCATCCCGCCGCGCCTAGCTCGATAGCCTGCGGCATAAGAGTTGCTATCGCCTGTTACCCGGTGAGGAACACCGGCGTTCTTCGCTCGACCCAACGACGGGTCTCCAACATAAGACAGTAATTTTTCATAGGAGGAGAACCATGGGTCGATTGAGACACCGGCGGCGCGCGGGTCCCTGTGCGCCACTGTACTGGGGCTGCTTGCAGCAACGGCGCGAGGATTCGCTGGTGAGGCGGATCTCGATTTGAAAGTCTTGCGGGAGGAGTTGGCCAAACAGCGGGCTTACATTGAGCAGCTCGAAAAGCGCGTGCAAGCCCAAGAGACGAAGGGCGAAGCTCAGGCGAAGGCGCAAGCGGAGGCCCTCGCCAAGTTGCCCGCGATTGAAGCAGGTTATGAAGACGGTTTTTACATTCGCAGCAAGGATAAGCCGTTTTCTTTGGTCGCTAACGGCTTCGGCCAATTCCGCTACACATTTAACAAGGCCGAGAATACCAGCACCAATCACACGTTTGACGTGGGGCTGGCGCGGTTGGCGCTGTCAGGAAAGGTTTTCGATCCCAAGCTGTCTTATTTTATGCAGATCCAGGGCAGCACGCTTGGCAACAACAACAACATAACCATGCTCGACTGGTGGATGAAATACGGTTACGCGCCGGAGTTTGGCGCGCAAGTCGGCCGCTTCGTGCTGCCGTACAGCCGGCAGTTCTACACGCACCCTGGCAACCTGCTGTTCTCCGATTTATCCGAGGCGGACTACGCGTTCAATTTGCCGCGCTCAATCGGCGCGCATGTTTCCGGAAAAATCGGACCGCTTTCTTACCATGCGGCGGCGCTCAACAGCATTCGCGCTCTCGACGCTCCCGGACAACAGAACTTCTCGAGCCGGATGGGCGCTTTGGGCCGGCTGGAATTAGATATTCTCAAGCCCTATGGATACAACGAAAGCTCTCCCAAGCCGGCCGCCGATCCGGAATTGTCCGTCGGTTTTGCGGCCGCCTATAACCCGATCGAAGGTGGTTCGTCATTTCAAAACCTGGTGCGCAAAGATACCACGACGAACCTGACTCTCGACCTCGGCTTTCGCTGGGAACGGCTGGCGCTGCAGGCGGCGGGTTATTACCGGCATGATCATTTTACCACCCCCGGCCGCTCTTCCGGTGACAACTGGGGTTATTACTCGCAGCTCGGTTTCTATGTGGTTCCGGCGAAGTTGGAGCTGGCTGGCCGTATTTCCGGCGTCGAGTTCGACAAGGCGAACGTCGCTGGAGTGGCGCGGAAAACCACCGCGTATACGGCCGGTCTCAATTATTATTACATCTACGGCCACAATCTGAAGCTGCAGAGCGACTACAGCTTCCTCGACAACAGCAGATTCAGCGGTCAGCCAAGCGTGCGTGATGCGCACCGCATCCGGCTGCAAACTCAATTCTTGTTTTAGGTGCTTTGAAAAATTACGGACTTCACAATAGAGGAGGAATTCATGAATGCTTTTAGGTCGCTGGCTGGGCGTAAGCGGCGCCAGTTTATCAAAATGTTTGCCGTAGCGGCGCTCAGCGTCGGGCTGGCGTTAGCGAGCCTGAATCAGGCGCAGGCGCAAGGCACGATCAAAGTCGGTGTGCTGCATTCGCTCAGCGGCACGATGGCGATTAGCGAGACGGTTTTAAGAGACATGGCGCTGATGGCCTTTGACGAAATCAACGCCAAGGGGGGCGTGCTGGGCAAGAAAATCGAGCCGGTGGTCGTCGATCCAGCGTCGAACTGGCCGTTGTTCGCCGAAAAAGCGCGGCAGTTGATCGCTCAGGACAAAGTCGCTGCGGTGTTTGGCTGCTGGACATCGGTATCGCGCAAGAGCGTCTTGCCGGTTTTCGAAGAGTTGAATGGCCTGCTCTTTTATCCGGTCCAGTACGAAGGCGAAGAGCTGTCAAAAAACGTTTTCTACACCGGCGCAGCGCCGAACCAGCAGGCGATTCCCGCGGTAGAGTATCTGATGTCGAAGGATGGCGGCGGCGCCAAGCGCTTTGTCTTGCTCGGCACCGACTATGTTTATCCACGGACGACCAACAAGATCTTGCGTGCGTTTTTGAAATCGAAAAATATTCCCGAGTCCGACATCATGGAGGAGTACACGCCCTTCGGCCATACGGACTACCAGACCATCATCGGCAAGATCAAAAAATTTGCCGGCGAAGGCAAACGGACCGCGGTGATTTCGACCATCAATGGCGATTCCAACGTGCCCTTCTACAAAGAGCTGGGCAATCAGGGATTGAAAGCCAAGGATGTGCCGGTGGTGGCTTTTTCCGTCGGTGAAGAAGAGCTGCGCGGCGTCGATACCAAACCGCTGGTCGGCCATTTGGCAGCGTGGAATTATTTTCAATCCTTGAAGAATCCGACCAACGAAGAGTTTACCAAGAAATGGTTCGCCTACGCGAAAGCCAAAGGGCTGGCGGGCCATAAAGACAAGCCGCTGACCAATGATCCAATGGAGGCGACTTACATCGGCATCTACATGTGGAAGCAGGCAGTGGAGAAAGCGAAATCGACGGATACGGATAAAGTCATCGGCGCCATGGCGGGGCAGACCTTCAAGGCGCCGTCCGGTTTCACGGCCAAGATGGACGAGAAGAATCATCACCTGCACAAGCCGGTATTCATCGGTGAAGTGAAGGCGGATGGCCAATTTAACGTGGTTTGGAAAACTTCAGGCCCAGTCAAGGCAAAGCCCTGGAGCCCATTCATTGCAGGCAACGAGAAGAAAAAGGACGAGCCTGAGATCGTCGCGAAGAAGTAACTATTTTGCTGGCAGAGGGCGGGTTGTTCGCCCTCTGCGATTTTTAGTCTGCGAACACTAGATGCACTTCATCTCTAAACAGAGACTTGCGGCCGCGGCCTTCTTGGGAGCATTTCTTTTCACCGCGCTCGGCCATGCTCTCGACGAGTCGATGGTCAAGCAGTTGGGCGCCGAGGACGCCGACGCGAGGATCGCAGCGATTAACAAACTGGTGGCGTCAGGGGAGAGCGCGGCGCTGCCTTTGTTTAAGGCGATGCAAGACGACGCGTTGCATCTGTTCAATGGCCGGCCGGTTCTCGTTGGCGACGGCAAAGTCACTGATGCGGTGACTGGAGCGGCCGTGGATGGGGCGGCGGGCAAAACCGAGCAAATTACCGTCAATAATCGGATTCGCGCGGCGCTCGACGGCGCCATAGCCGCGCTCCGGTTGGCGTCTGGCGAGCGTGCCGAACGGCTCGCCGCGGCGAAAACGATCAGCGGCGAACCCAGCGAAGAAATGCTGCCATTGATCAAGACTGCTTTAGAAAAAGAGGCCGATGCGGAAATCAAAGCATTGTTGTCGCAAGCGCGTGCGATTGTTGAATTGAAAAGCAGTGAACCCGCGGTGCGCCGCCAAGTGGTGCAGCTGCTCAGCGCCAGCTCCAACCCCCAGGCCAGGCAGATTCTTAGCTCTCTATTACAAAAAAATAACGACGGCAGTCCGGCGGAGCCGGATGCCGAGGTGCGCGGCGAAGCGCAAAAGGCGCTGGCCGCCATCGAGCAGCGAAACTTGATCCCGCAGATTGCCGGCGCCCTGTTTAGCGGACTCAGCCTGGGCAGTGTGCTGCTGCTCGCCGCCCTGGGCTTGGCGATCACCTTCGGCTTGATGGGCATCATCAACATGGCCCATGGCGAAATGTTGATGCTCGGCGCTTATGCGACCTACTGGGTGCAGACGCTCTTTCGCGTCTACTGGCCGGCAGCGCTCGATTGGTATCTGGTCGCGGCGGTGCCGGCAGCATTTCTGGTCGCTGCGCTAGTCGGCATCGCCCTGGAGCGGTGCGTGATTCGTTTCCTTTACGGCCGTCCGCTGGAAACGCTGCTAACGACCTGGGGCATCAGCTTGATGTTGATCCAAGTCGTGCGCAATGTTTTTGGCGCGCAAAACGTCGAGGTCGCCAACCCCACCTGGATGTCCGGCGGCTTCGATCTGGGCGCCGATGTCGTCTTGCCCTACAATCGTATTGTCATCATCGGTTTTGCCGGCTTCGTATTGTTCTTGGTTTGGCTGTTCTTGGCGCGCACGAGGCTCGGGCTCTATGTGCGCGCGGTGACGCAGAACCGCACCATGGCCGATTGCATGGGGATTCAAACGCCCCGCGTCGACGCGTTGACTTTTGGTCTCGGCTCGGGCATTGCCGGACTGGGTGGCGTCGCGTTGTCGCAGATCGGCAATGTCGGCCCCGACTTGGGGCAAAGTTACATTGTCGACTCTTTCATGGTCGTCGTGCTCGGCGGCGTCGGCCAATTGGCCGGCACCATCGTGGCGGCATTGAGTCTGGGCGAATTAAACAAGTTTCTCGAGCCTTTCGCCGGCGCCGTGCTCGGCAAGATTTTTGTGCTTATCCTAATCATCCTGTTTATCCAAAAAAGGCCGCAGGGCATGTTTGCGCTGAAAGGGCGCACGGCCGACAGCTGAGATGACGCGCATCGCGCAACTTTACGACCGGCGCGGCTGGCTTTATCTGGCATGGTTTGCCGCCGTGGTGTTGATCGTGGTTCCTGCGCTGCGTTTGCTCGTGCCAGCAGGCAGTCTTTTTCATCTATCCGATTACTACCTCTTGCTGGTCGGCAAGATCATGTGCTACGCGATCGTCGCTTTGGCGCTCGGTCTCATCTGGGGCTACGCCGGCATTCTCTCGCTAGGACATGGTTTGTATTTCGCCCTCGGCGGCTACGCGATGGGCATGTATCTGATGCGCGAGATCGGCGCCGAGGGACAGTATCGCAGCCATCTGCCGGACTTCATGGTTTTTCTTGATTGGCAGGAATTTCCCTGGTACTGGGCCGGCAGCGAGTACTTTTTTGTGGCGCTGTTGAAGATTCTGCTCGTCCCCAGCCTGCTTGCTTATGTTTTCGGCTGGTTCGCCTTTCGCTCGCGCATCAAAGGGGTTTACTTTTCGATCATCACGCAGGCGCTGACCTACGCTTTGATGCTGTTATTTTTTCGCAACAACACCGGCTTCGGCGGCAACAACGGCTTCACCGATTTTAAACGGGTGCTCGGTTTTTCGTTAGCGCATCCCGGCACGCGTGTGGCGATTTTCGCCATCACCGGCGGGTGTTTGATTCTGACTCTCATTGTCTGCCGCTTCATCGTCGCGTCGAAATTCGGCCGTGTGCTGACGGCGATCCGCGACGCCGAGTCGCGCGCGATGTTTTCCGGCTACAATACCCGCGATTATAAATTATTCGCCTGGACGGTGTCGGCGCTCCTGTGCGGCGTCGCCGGTGCGCTCTACGTGCCGCAAGTGGGCATCATCAATCCGAGCGAGATGTCGCCGGCCAATTCGATCGAGATCGCTATCTGGGTCGCGGTGGGCGGGCGCGGTACATTGGTCGGACCTTTAGTGGGAGCCGGGCTGGTCAACGCCGCCAAAAGCTATTTGACTATTGCCTGGCCCAACATCTGGCTTTACTTTCTCGGCGCCTTGTTCGTTATCGTGACGTTGTTCTTGCCGCAAGGAGTGATGGTCTTGCGGCGCGGTGGTGCCAAGTGACGACGGCGGTTTCCGACCTCGACGGCATCGGCATTTCCGGGGAAAGCCATGTAGTCGAACGCGACCGCATCGATGTCTCGCATGGCGTTGTCCTCTACATCGACGGCGTGAGTGTGAGCTTCGACGGCTTCAAGGCGCTGAACGAGCTTTCATTTTCTATCGACGCCGGCGAGCTGCGCTGCGTCATCGGTCCCAACGGCGCCGGCAAGACCACTATGATGGACGTTATCACCGGTAAGACAAAAGCCGACTCGGGCAGCGTCTATCTGGGCCAGACCATCGACCTTAGCCGGCGCAGCGAGTACGAAATCGCCCGGCTTGGTATTGGCCGCAAATTCCAAAAGCCCTCCGTCTTCGAGCAGCAGACGGTTTTTGAAAATCTCGAATTGGCGATGAACGGTCCTAAAGGCGTGTGGAAGACCCTGTTTCACCGGCGCAGCTTAGAAGAAGAAGATCGCATTGATGAGATGCTCAAGCGGGTGCATTTGAAAGAGCGCATGGCCGAGCCTGCCGGCCGCTTGTCGCATGGCCAAAAGCAATGGCTGGAGGTCGGCATGCTGCTGATGCAAGAGCCGCAAATCTTGTTGCTCGACGAGCCGGCGGCCGGCATGAGCGATGAGGAGACCGAACGGACCGCGGAGCTATTTCTCTCACTGGAGGGTAAACATTCACTGGTGGTCGTCGAGCACGACATGGCGTTCGTGGCGTCGCTGGCGCGCAAGGTCACAGTGCTGCACGAAGGGAGCGTCTTGATGGAAGGAACCATGGAAGCGGTGCAAAACGACGAGCGGGTAATCGAGGTTTATCTGGGACGCTGATGCTGCGCATCGAAAAGCTCCATCACTACTACGGCGGCAGCCACACGCTCAACGATGTCTCCTTGGAAGTCGCGGCGGGTACTTGCACCGCTGTGCTCGGCCGCAACGGCGTCGGCAAGAGCACGCTGCTAAAAGCAATCATGGGCGTCGAACGGGTACGTTCTGGGACGATCAACTTCGACGGCCGAAATATTACGAACGCTTCATCCTACTCCCGCGCGCGCTTGGGTCTCGGCTACGTGCCGCAGGGGCGGGAAATTTTTCCGCGGCTGACGGTGGAAGAGAATCTGTTGACCGGTCTGGCGGGGCAGAAAAGCCGATCCATCGATGCGGATATCTACGAGATGTTTCCCGTGCTTAAAGAGATGGCCAAACGGCGCGGCGGCGATCTCTCCGGCGGCCAACAACAACAATTGGCGATCGGCCGGGCGCTGTTGACGAAGCCGAAGCTCTTGATTCTCGACGAGCCGACGGAAGGCATTCAGCCGAGTGTCATCAGCCAGATCCAAAAAGTCTTGCATCGCGTCAAAAGCGGCCAGCGTGAGTCTCCGGAAATTGCGGCGGTCAAGAGCGCGGTGCGCCGCATCAAGAGCGAGGGAAGGATTGCGATCCTTCTGGTCGAGCAGTATTTCGACTTCGCGCGTGAGATTTGCGATGCGTACTGTGTGCTCGATCGCGGCGCTGTGGTCCATGCCGGCGGCCGCGACGATCTTTCTGGCGACGCCGTGCGTAAGATGTTAGCGGTGTAACCTCCGATGTCTCAGGCCGCCGCTTCCAGGGCGCCAGCTTGGCAGGCGCAATTGGCGCTGGAGTTCGCCAAGCGCGGCCGGCGCACCGTGCTTGCGCGGCGCGCGCATGATGGGCCGCTGGTCGTGCAAAAGCCGCTTTATCCCGAAGGCGATGCCGTGTGTCACACGATCATTGTTCACCCGCCGGGAGGGATCGCTGGCGGCGACCGACTCGACCTCGGCGCGACCGTGCAGCCAGGCTCCTCCGTCCTGCTGACCACTCCAGGTGCAACCAAATGGTATCGTAGCGCCGGTCCCACGGCTACGCAGAATATCCAATTTACCCTCGGTCCGGATACCACGCTGGAATGGCTGCCGCAGGAGACCATCGTTTTTGACGCCGCGCTGGCGGAGCAGAAAACCGAGGTGCGGCTCGGTGCCGAATCTTGCTACATCGGCTGGGAAATCCTCTGTTTGGGCCGAAGCGGCGCGGGGGAGCGCTTCACGAACGGAAAGTGGCTCGCGCGCACGTTGATCGATCGTGGCGGAAAGCCGCTGCTGCTTGAGCGGGCTTGTTTAGAAGGCGGCGGCGCTGGACTGCGCTCGCCAGCGCTGTTGGCCGACCAACCGGTGGTTGGAACTTTGATCGCGGCGGCGCCGCAATTGAGCGTGGCACTGCTCGGCCTCTGTCGGCAAGCTGCACCAGTCGGGGGTGACGGCGCGGTGACGTTGTTGCCGGGTGTGCTCGTTGCGCGCTATCTCGGTGATTCGAGCGAAGCAGCGAAAAAATATTTCTTCGAGCTGTGGCGGATATTGCGGCCGGCGTTGTTAAGACGCGAGGGGATCGAGCCAAGAATTTGGCGGACTTAGTTGGAAGATCGAGGGTTGAGTATGGAGGATGGAGGGGGAAGGCGCAATCCTCTATCTTCGATCCTCTATCCTCGATTCGCACTTTGCAGGAGCCACAAATGGAACTAACGCCACGCGAAAAAGATAAACTACTAATTTTCACCGCTGCTTTGCTCGCCGAGCGGCGCAAGGCGCGCGGTCTCAAGTTAAATTATCCGGAAGCCGTCGCATTTATTAGCGCGGCGATCATGGAAGGGGCGCGCGACGGCCGGAGCGTTTCGGAGCTGATGGGTTGGGGCGCGACATTGTTGACACGTGACGATGTCATGGAAGGTGTGCCGGAAATGATCTCGGAGATTCAAGTTGAAGCAACGTTTCCGGATGGCACGAAATTGGTGACGGTGCATAATCCGATAGTCTAGGAACAAGCTGTAGGGGCGACCGGCGGTCGCCCTTGCCCTCACGTGAGGAGATGTGATGATCCCCGGGGAAATCCAAGTTGTCGACGGTGAGCTTGAAATCAACCTCGGTCGCAAGACCGTGACACTAGCCGTGACCAACAGTGGAGATCGGCCGATTCAGGTGGGTTCGCACTATCATTTCTTCGAGACTAACGAGGCGTTGAAGTTCGCGCGCGCGAAGACGCGCGGCTTTCGTTTGAATATCGCCGCGGGCACCGCGGTTCGTTTTGAACCGGGACAGACCCGCACCGTGGAGCTGGTCGCCGTTGCCGGCGCGAGAAAGATTTATGGCTTCAATGGCAAAGTCATGGGAGCGGTGAAATGAAGATCGGCCGCCACGCCTATGCGGAGATGTTTGGGCCGACGGTGGGCGACCGGGTGCGGCTCGCCGACACCGAACTGTGGGTCGAGGTCGAAAAAGACTTGACGGTCTACGGCGACGAGGTGAAATTCGGCGGCGGCAAAGTCATTCGCGACGGCATGGGGCAGAGCCAACTGCCGGCGGCGAAGGTCGCCGACACGGTGATCACCAATGCACTGATCGTCGATCACTGGGGCATTGTCAAAGCCGACATCGGTATTAAGAACGGCCGCATTTGGAAGATCGGCAAGGCCGGCAACCCCGATATTCAACCAGGCGTGACGATTGCCATCGGCGCAGCGACCGAAATCATTGCCGGCGAAGGGAAGATCGTCACCGCCGGCGGCATCGATTCGCATATTCATTTCATCTGTCCACAGCAGATTGACGAAGCGTTGATGTCGGGGGTGACGACGATGCTCGGTGGCGGTACGGGTCCGGCCACTGGGACTTTCGCGACGACTTGCACGCCGGGTCCATGGCACATTTACTCAATGCTCGCAGCCGCCGAAGCGTTTCCGATGAACCTCGGTTTCTTCGGCAAGGGCAACGCGAGCTTGCCGGCGCCGTTGATCGAACAAATCAACGCCGGCGCTATCGGTTTGAAGTTGCACGAAGACTGGGGCACGACGCCAGCGGCCATCGATAATTGTTTGTCAGTAGCGGACAAGCTCGATGTGCAGGTGGCGATTCACACCGACACGTTGAACGAATCGGGCTTCGTCGAAGCGACGATCAAAGCGTTCAAAGGGCGGACGATTCACACGTTTCACACCGAAGGCGCCGGCGGCGGCCATGCGCCGGATATCATCAAAGTCTGCGGCGAAGCCAACGTGCTGCCGTCGTCGACCAATCCGACCCGGCCCTACACCGTGAATACCATCGCCGAGCATCTCGACATGCTGATGGTTTGCCATCATCTGGATTCAAGCATCGCCGAAGATATGGCGTTCGCCGAATCGCGCATTCGCAAAGAGACGATCGCGGCGGAGGATATCCTACACGACCTCGGAGCGTTCTCGATGATGTCGTCCGACTCGCAGGCCATGGGGCGCGTGGGCGAGGTTGTCATTCGCACCTGGCAGACGGCGCACAAGATGAAAGTTCAGCGCGGTTCTCTCCGCGGCGATCCAGCGTGCCACGACAACGGTCGGGTGAAACGCTACATCGCCAAGTACACCATCAATCCGGCGATTACTCACGGTATCGCAGACGTTGTCGGTTCCATCGCTGAAGGCAAATTGGCCGATCTCGTGCTCTGGAAACCGGCCTTCTTCGGCGTCAAGCCGGATTTGATTGTCAAAGGCGGCATGATCGCCGCCGCGGCGATGGGTGACGCCAATGCGTCGATCCCGACGCCGCAGCCGGTGCACTACCGGCCGATGTTCGGCAGCTTCGGCAAAGCTTTGAATACGTCGGCGACGTTTATTTCGAAAGCGGCGTTGAAAAATCCGGCGCTGCAAAAACTCAAATTATCGCGCCCGTTGGTCGCCGTGAAAAGCACCCGCAAGCTAAGAAAGAAAGATATGGTGCACAACAACTGGCAGCCAAAGATCGAGGTCGACTCAGAAACTTATCAGGTGCGCGCCGAAGGCGAGTTGCTGGTCTGCGAGCCGGCCAACGTGTTGCCGCTGGCGCAGCGCTACTTTCTTTTCTGATGGTAGAAATTATCAAACGCATCGAACGCCGTGCCGACCTGCGCATCGACGCGCAGTTGCCGCTGACCTATGAGTCACGGCAAAAACGCTGGCTCGATGCCAGTCTGTCCGACGGCGAGAACGTTCACGTTCGTTTGCCGCGCGGTGAGTCGCTGCGCGGCGGCGAACTGCTCGTTGCAACCGATGGCCGTGTGGTCGAAGTGGTTGCCGCTGCCGAGATCGTCGTGCAAGCATCCTTTGCGACGCCGGAAGAATTGACTCGCGCCGCGTATCACCTTGGCAATCGTCACGCACCCACCCAGGTCTGCGCGGGCTTTTTGCGCATCCACCGAAACCACGTCCTGGAAGCGATGCTGAAAAGTCTGGGCGCCAATCTGATCTGCACAGAAGCGGTGTTCGAACCCGAGGCGGGCGCCTATTCCAGCCGTCATTCGCACGGCAGCGACGGTGCCGCGAAAATTCACGAGTACGGCAACGGCGACATGGCGCATGCGAAGTCATGAACGGTCACGCGGATATTCGCCTCCTGCGTCTATTGCAGTTGGCCAGCCCGGCTTTGCCGGTGGGTGCCTACAGCTACTCGCAAGGGTTGGAGGCGGCGATTGCCGCGGGGATTGTCACCGATGCAGCGACGACAAAGCGCTGGATCGGCGATGTGTTGGAGTATTCCCTCGGGCGGCTTGAAGCGCCGCTGTTGTTGCGGCTGATCGCCGCGTGGCAAGCAAACGATTTCGCCGCAGTGAATCGTTGGAACGATTTGTTTCTTGCCGGGCGAGAAACTGCGGAGCTGCGCGCGGAAACAGTGCAGATGGGGTTCTCCTTGACGCGCCTGTTTGGTGAACTCGGGGATCTTGAGCCGCGCGCGCTGGGCCATCTCCGCAGCTTGGCGGAAACAGCTTTTCCCACCGGGTTTGGAATGGCAGTAGCCCACTGGCAAATCGCCGCGCAAGAAGCACTGGCGGCGTATCTCTGGGGCTGGCTGGAGAATCAGATTATGGCGGCGATCAAGACCGTGCCGTTGGGCCAAACCCAGGGGCAGCAGATTTTATTGGCGCTGAGTGATCATGTCGTGCGTGTCACAGAGACTGCGGCGCAATTGAGCGATGACGAGCTCGGCGGTTTCATGCCGCAATTGGCCATTCTATCGAGCCGGCACGAGACGCAGTACACAAGGTTGTTTCGCTCGTAAATTGGGCGACCAGCCGGTCGCCCTGACAAGGCCTAAGAACGTTTGTAGCGCTAAATTTTAGGGATCACCATGCAGCAAGATCAACCGCTGTGCGTTGGCATTGGCGGCCCGGTGGGCTCGGGCAAGACTGCGTTGACGCTCACCCTTTGTCGTGAGCTGCGCGAGCGCTATAATCTCGCCGTCGTCACCAACGATATCTACACGGAAGAAGACGCGCAGTTTCTCGTGCGCCATCAGGCGCTGGCGCCGGAGCGCATCATCGGCGTGGAGACCGGCGGCTGCCCGCACACAGCGATTCGCGAGGATGCGTCGATTAATTTAGAAGCCGTAGATCGGCTCACGCGCCGCTTTGCTGATCTTGATCTGATTCTAATTGAGTCGGGCGGCGATAATCTAGCCGCCATGTTCAGCCCGGAACTTGCCGATCTGACGATCTACGTCATCGACGTTGCCGCCGGCGACAAGATCCCGCGCAAGGGCGGCCCCGGGATTACCAAATCCGATTTACTCGTGATCAACAAAATCGACCTGGCGCCCCACGTCGGCGCCGATCTCGGCGTGATGGAACGGGATGCCAAAAAAATGCGCGGCGCGCGGCCGTTTTTATTTACCGATCTAAAGGCCGGCGCCGGCGTACCCGCAGTCGTCGATTGGGTAGGCGCTAGGATGGCGGAACAGCGCGGACCTTAGCTCCACTCGTCATTTCGCTTTAGTCGCTTTCCACGGCATCGCTTCCTTGGCACCGGCGGCAAGGGCTTTGCCTTCGATCGTGTTGCCCATGATCTTGCCGGTGAATTGATAGGGCGTCGAGCGCATGGTCAGCGTAAAACTGATTTCGTCGCCGTTTAGCTTGCTGTCCTCGATCTTGGGTTGCCCGGGACCGACAACGGCGCCGCTGATCATTTGATAATTCTGATTGAAAGCGAAAATGAGCGGGTCGACCTTTCCCGCCGGTTCGAACTGGACATTCCAACTACCTTGCACCATGGTCGGCACAACCCACAAGTAAAGATAAGCTTTATCGGTTCCGTTGGCCTCAATCTTTTCCGGCACGGTCAGCTCGACGATGCGGTCCGGGTACCAGTCGCCCATGTGATAGTCGTGGGCGACCACGCGGGTGCCGGGCTTGAGTTCGTTTTGCACTTTGGAGCGCAGCCTTTGCATGAACTCCGGCAAGACGTAGAGCATCAAGACGCTGGCCTTGCTGATGTCGGTCTTGAACATATCGCGCTCGACGAACTCGGCGCGATCTGCAACGCCTGCACTCTTGGCGTTGCTGTTGCTGAGCTCAACCAGTTTAGAATCGATGTCGACTCCCAACCCCCGCGCTTTGGCGGTCTTTGCCGCGGTGATGATAATGCGGCCGTCGCCAGAACCAAGGTCGATCACGTAGTCCGTCGCTTTGACTTCGCCAAGCTTGATCATCTCATCGACCACTTTCTGAGGCGTTGGCACGTAGGGGAGTTTGACAAGTTCCTGCGCCGCCACCGGCACTACGCCAATGGAAAATAACGCGAATGACAGGCCAGCCAAAAAACCGTGCAAGGCCAACGCTCTAACTGATTTGCGCATAACGAAATCTCCTTATGAGGATTGGAGCGGCTATATTAGCACAGCTAGAGTTTCGTGCCACGGGGTGGGCGGTGTCTTGCTCGGTGGTCGGCAAAATGGCAAATGTTGATTGCACGGAATACCATCTGCCGGGGGAAAACCATGTTGATTGCGCGATTGCTCTTGTCGACGGCCTTGCTGATGGGGCTCAATGCAGTGGCGTCGCTGGCGACGGCCCAGGAGCTCAAGAGGGTTCGCTTCGGTTATCCGTCCCTCGGGTTTCGTCAGGGACATATTTGGGTGGCGAAGGAAGAAGGCCTCTTCAAGAAATATGGTCTGGACGTCGAGCCGATTTTTCTGCGTGGCGGGCAGCTGGCGATCCAAGCTCTGGCCGCCGGCGATCCGCCGCTGATGAGTATCGGCCAAGTCGTCCAGGCGTCGCTCGCGGGGCATGATTTGGTGCTGATCGGCGGCGTGGAAATTTACTACGACTCCACCGTGTTTGCGCGCCCGGAAATAACCCGGCTCGAACAGCTCAAGGGCAAACGTTTTGGCATCAGCGGCTACGGTGCGGCGACGCATTTTGCGGCGATTATTCTTGCCCAACATCTGAAAATCGACCCGGACAAAGATTGGCAGTTGATCCCCGGCGGCCCCGACGCGGAGCGCATCGCCGCCATGTCCGCCAACAAGATCGATGCGGGAGTTTTCAATTCATCGACGCTGCCGATCGCCAAGCGCATGGGCTTGGTGGAGTTGCTCAAGATTCCCGATCTGAAAGTCGAAGTGCAAGGCAACGGCATGGCGACGACGCGCGTCTTCATTAAAAGCAGCCGCGACGTGGTCAAATCGGCGCTCAAGGGCTACGTGGAGGGCATCCACTCGATCTACAGCAATAAATCCAGCGCGCTAAAGGTCTTCAGCAAATACATGCGCACCAACGACGCCGATGTGCTCGAAACATCGTACCAAGCCTACGTCAGCACCACGCCCAAACGGCCATACCCGACGTTGAAAGGACTGCAATTTCTTCTGGACCGCCTAGCGCCGACCATGCCGCAGGCCAAGAGCGCCAAGCCCGAGCAGTTTGTCGATATGAGTTTTTTGCAGGAGTTGGAGAAAGAAGGATTTTTCAACGAGATGGCCAAGCGCTACCCGTCGAAGTAGGAACTCGGAGAAGTTACTGAAAAGCTTCGCTGTCGCTGCAGGGTAGGTCGACGCCTTCGCCGAGATTGACCACATTGGGCAGCGCGATCTTTGTGAGTGATTTTTCAACCAAGCAGTGGCCGGCGAATTCGATCTTGCCCTGCGCGGCGCAGCTGCCGGTGCGCACCTTTCTGATTTTGCTATCTTGAAGGGTCAGGACAAAACCCTCTAGGTCGAAAGTCAGCTGCACGTCGAAGACAACCTTGCCCAAGGGTTGGCCGTCGTAGCGCACTTCAAGAAACGGATTGTAGTCGACCGTCATGGTATGTTTGCTCAACGGCACGAGATGGGTGTCGCGCGGATTGTGACGGTCGGCGATGGCATATTCCATCAGCTCGCGGTACTTGCCCCAGCCGGAAACGACCACCCAAGCGATGTCGACGTCTAAAAGATCTTTGGCGCGGGCCGCTACGCCGGACAGAACGATGGGCCAGTCTTCAGACGCGAGCGGCTTCGATGCCTGCGCTTTTAGGGTGGCGATGACCTGTGCGCCGGCAGCGCCAGCGAGGAGTTGTTGCCAGAATCTCTCGGTGGTGATGCCGAAGTAATTGTTGATCGAAGTCTCGAACATGGGGGCTCAGTAGGTATCTATCGACCAAATTCTGACAAAGCACAGTCGACACGACCTCTGAAAGTAGCCTTGCGCAAACGATAGACAGCGATAGCCAATAGTCAAAATTATTGCCCGGGTTTGTCCAAGCTTAGGCATGATTTTCCTCGGAAGTTGAAGCGTGATACGCCACTTCTGTCAAAGCCTATTTTTGCGCTCAATCGAGCTGACCGGGAAGTGAAAGCGCGAAAACATGATTTTTCTTGCGGCTGCCGCTGTGCGAAGGTGATCGGTGACATGACTACGGAAATGCAAACAAGAAAAAAATTGGCGCCCAAAGCCAAGCGCGAGCGGCGCTTTGCCGTGCGCCGCTCGTCCATTCATGGCCTCGGGGTGTTCGCGCTGACATGGATCGCCAAAGGCGTGCGCGTCATCGAGTACAAAGGCGAAAGGATTTCCCATGAAGCAGCCGATGAGCGCTACAGCGAGCTACACGCGAACTCGGCGCACACGATGCTTTTCACGGTCAATGATCAGACCGTCATCGACGCCACGCGCCGCGGCAACTCGGCGCGCTGGATCAATCACTCCTGCGCGCCCAACTGTGAAATCATCGATGAGAAGGATCGGATTTTTATCCACGCGCTGCGTGTCATCGGACCCGGCGAAGAGCTGACCTACGACTACAACTTGCAGATAGGCGAGCCGCACACCGAAAAGGCCCAACGCGAGCACGCCTGCTACTGCGGCGCTAAGAAGTGCCGCGGCACGATGTTGGGGGAGGAAGAAAATTAGGCGGATTGGGAATTAACCGCAAAATGCGCGAAAGGCGCAAAAAAGGGATTCGTGAATTGCTTCGCAAGACCCGCGATATCTATTGTCTTGTTGCTTCTATCCGCCGGGACGCTGTGTGCCCAATTCAGCGCTGAGCGTGACGCGACGCTGATTCGCGCCGCTGCCGCGGGCGACCTAACGACAGTGAACCGTCTGTTGAAAGAGGGGGCGAGCGCCAAAGCCAAGGACGACCGCGGCCGGACCGCACTCAATGCCGCGGTCTATGAAAACCGCATCGAGGTCGTGCGCCGCCTGCTCGCGGCGGACGCCGATGTGAACGAGGCCGATCTGGTGCCGAGGCGCCTTTGATGACCGCCTCGGTGCACGGATATGTGGAAATCGTCCGGTTGTTGCTGGCCGCGGGGGCGGACGTGCGCGCTACCAACCAATACGGCGGCAATGCCCTCATACCGGCTTGCCACTACGGTCATGTGGAAGTTGTGCGTGAGCTGCTGAAGACCAAGATCGACGTCAATCACGTCAACAATCTCGGTTGGACCGCGTTACTCGAAACCATCATTCTGAGCGACGGCGGCGCCAAGCATCAAGAAATCATGCGGCTGCTCCTCGCCCACAGCGCCAACGTAAACATCGCCGACCGCGAAGGCGTAACTCCGCTCGCGCACGCGCGCCGGCGCGGCTACAGCGAAATGGTCAAACTGCTAGAGCGCGCCGGCGCGAAGTGATGCAATGCGCGGCGGTCATTCGCTGGTAACAATCCTGTTCGACAGTGCGCCGATCTTCGACGACGACACCTCGACGACGTCGCCGACTTTGAGAAACAAATCCAACGGCCGTTTGCCGTCGGCGCCCCGGCGCGACTTGTCGGCGGCCGTGCCCGCGGAGGTGCCGCCGGCGATAACGTCGCCGGGGACGAAGGTGAAGTCCTGGGAGAGATACTCGATCACTTCGCCGAAGTCCCAGATCATTTCGCTGGTGCTGTAGCTCTGGCGCACCACACCGTTGACGCGGGTTTCGACATCGACTTCTTGTTGGCCGGTTTCGCCGACGACGATGCACGGTCCCATCGATGCCGCGCCGTCGAAATTTTTCTGCAAGTTGTAACTCACCGCGCGATCCGTGCCGCCGCCGTCACGGATCGACCAGTCGTGGAATAGGGTTACGCCCCAGACGTATTCGTTGATCTTACTTGCCGGAATGTTTTTGCCGCGCTTGCCGATGACAATGGCCACTTCACCTTCGTAATCGAAATAGGTCACGCGCTTGGGAAACGGTATCGTGCCGCCCGGTCCGGCAACTTCCGCCGGCACTTTCCAAAAGCCCCACTGGCCGGCTTTCTTCGCCTCCGTGGCAACTTCTTCGACGGTGATATCGGTTTTGCCCAGACGGTTGGCCCACATGCCGAGCAGATGCTTGGCGTAGTTGCCGCCAACGCAGGCGATGCGCCGCTCGGGCCAGGGCGCGTGCAGCTGCACGCTGCTCAACGGCTGGACTGGGCCGCCCGCGCTCGGTGTTGTCGCGCGCTGATGGGCGATTATCTTCTGGGTTTCGTCCAGCGCCGCCTTGCCGGCTTCGATGAAGTTTAGCAAGCGCGCGGGTATCTGTGCCGACGCTCGGTTGAGATCGATCACAGTGTCGCCCACCAACGCACCCACTCGTTTATCAGGTCCAAATACAACGATTTTCATTGACTGTCTCCGAAAAGTTTTTGCTTGCGTTGGCGTAGCACTGGTATCGGCGTAACGTCAAGCGTCCAGAATTTCCCGCGCACCGGCAGCAGAGAAAAGAAATGGATGCTAACTCAGCGCCTGGGGCACTCTGGGGCGAGAAAAACGCGAGGGCTGCGTAAGCGACTTCATGTTGCAGAGGCTCTGACGCCGGAGGTTAAACTCTTGACGCGAGACTCCAAGCGGCTTTGCGCGGCTTTCCGCCGCGTTGACAAGTTTATCAGGTATCGGATATTCAACATTAAGTTCACGAGGAGGGCTTCAACTGTGGTCATGCTAGGCACTGATATGAAAGTCGCGGAGACCCCCAAAGACGGTCTCAAAGATTATCTCAAAACCGATCCCTACGCGGACTGGCTCAAGAGCGAAGGGGTGAGGGTTTACCAGGAATATTATTTCAAGAGCTTGGCGCAGGTCGAATTGGGGCCATGGGAGCGCAAGGGTGGCAGCGGTGCGGTCGTCCATATCGACAACAACCACATGCCCAACGACTGCCATGTGGTCGAGATCAAGCCCGGCGGCAAGTCTGAACCTGAGCATCACATGTACGAGCAGACGATTTACGTCGTCTCGGGCCGCGGCGCGACGACCATCTGGCAGGACGATAAGAAGAAATCGAGCTTTGAATGGCAGGCGGGCAGCTTGTTCTCGATACCGCTTAATAGCTGGTATCAGAATTTTAACGGCAGCGGTCAGGAGCCGACCCGCTATATCGCGGTGACCAACGCGCCGCCGATGTTCCGCCTTTATCGCGACAACAAGTTTATTTTCAACTGCGATTACAAATTTACCGGCCGCTATGACAGCGAGGAAGATTATTTCAGCGGCAAGGGCAAGCTCTACACCCGCCGCGTCTGGGAGTCGAACTTCATCGCCAACGCGCCCGACATGGCGCTCTACGGCTGGAAAGAGCGCGGCGCCGGCGGCATCAACGCCATGTTGGAAATGTGCGACAACAACACCAAGAGCCACATTTCAGAGTTCCCCATCGGGACTTATAAAAAAGCGCACCGCCACGGCCCGGGCGCGCACTTGGTCCTGCTCAGCGGCACCGGCGGCTATTCACTGATCTGGACCAAAGAAGACCGCTCCGACATGATCAAATGCGACTGGGCGCTAGGCTCCATGGTCACCGTCCCCAACGACAACTGCTACCACCAACATTTTAACTCAGGCACGACCCGCGCCCGCTATCTGGCGCTGCGCCCCGGCGATATGGGCTTGTACAAAAAAGGCCGCGGCGGCGGCGGCGAGTATGCCGACCGAAGCATCAAAGAGGGCGGCTGGCAGATCGAGTATGAGGATGAGGAACGCGAAATTCACAAGATCTTTGAAGGCGAGCTCAAACGCAACGGCGCGACGTGTAAGATGAAAGCGTTTATCCCATGGTGCACGGGCGAGGTGGGGCCGACGAGCGAGCGGGATACGTAGACGCGCAGTCTGAATGTAAACAAAGCCCCGGCGCTGCATACGTAGCGCCGGGGCTTTGTTTTTTCAGGACTGTCAATCCGAATTCTTCTCGCTCAAGCTCTGTTAAAATCGCGCAAACGATCGTTTGCCGAGGTTATCGCGGCGATGCCCAACGTTGGTAAGGATTCCGATTTTGAGCGCGTTGAGGATACCGACAACCGCGATGATGATCGTTGCATTTTATGGTTGCATTTTATGGGGTCAGACTTTTAAACATTGACAAATTGCCATCAGACTACTGAGACAGTAATTGCCCCGGATCCAGACGGCCATTGGCTGCACCGAACCTAATGTGATCGAGCTTGTTCACAATTCACATAAAAATGGTCCGGACTGGGTTTGATTCAGACATTCAAACGACGTCCGCGAATACCTTTGCACGATCGGGCAACCAGAAATAGTCACCTGCTGGCGGCTTGCCTCAATGAGCTTAACACCAAAGGCTAGACACCGGCGCGGCAAACATGCGCTCGCCAAAAGGCACGAGATTCTCTCCGTCATAGAGCACCACACCAAGCTTCAACTCTGCGCCGCAGAGTTCGGCTAATTTGCGTAGCCCCTTGAAATCAGTTGCGCTCACTGTGGCGCTGGCCTTGACCTCGATGCCGATGATTTCGCCGAGTTCATTTTCTATGACGATATCGACTTCGTTTTGGTCTTTGTCACGATAGTAATAAATTGCGTAAGCCTGGTCAGCCCACGAAGAAAGTCTTAGGATCTCGCCGAACACGAAGGTCTCCAGAAGTACGCCGAAAAGAGAGCGGTCTTTTGCGACCCGTTCAGCGGTCGTAGCCAGCAAAGCGGCGAGCAGACCGGAATCGAGGAAATTGACCTTGGGCGTTTTGATCAAGCGCTTGATACGATTGCGAAACCACGGCTCAACGCGGCGTAACAGATAGAGTTGCTCCATAATGCCGAGATATTTTCTCGTGGTCTTGTCGTCGAGTCCCATCCGGCCGCCGATTTGGGTAAAGTTGGTCAGTTGAGTTGAGTGAAGGGCTATGGCGCGTAGCAGGCGTGGCGTTTGGTCGAGCTTTTCTACCTCGGCGATATCGCGCACGTCGCGTTGCAAAATCGAGTTTATGTACGCGCGCGCCCAGGCCCGGCGCCGGTTCGGGTCGGCACGGCCGAGCATCTCCGGGTAACCGCCGCTGAGGACGAGGTGTATCAGGTCGTGTCCAACCACAACCTCGGACGGCTTTGCCAAGTGTCCCGAAAACGCGCGTTCGATGAAGGGCGACTTCTTACCGCGGATCTCAGCGTGGGCAAGCGGCAAAAGAGTAAAGACTTCCATGCGCCCGGCAATACTCTCGGGCACCTGGCTCAACGTCAATAAATTAGACGACCCGGTGAGCAAAAATCGCCCTGGACGGCGATCGTTATCCACCGAGGTTTTGATCGCCCTCAAGAGATTGGGCGCCCGCTGAACTTCATCGATGACGACGCGGTCGAGCGAGCGCACAAAACCGGCCGGATCGTTGCGCGCCGCATCAAGCACGGTGTCATCGTCTAAGGTCAGATAACCTCTTTCGCCGCCAACAAGCTGTCGAACCAAAGTTGTTTTACCGCACTGGCGCGGCCCATTGACCAGCACCACTGGAGTGTCTGCGAGTGCCGTGCGTACGCGCGCGGCAGAGAAACGTTGATAGAGAGTGCCAGCGATCTTGGCCATGTCGGATTATTGTCTCGTCCAATCCGGATTATAATGACGGCCCATCCGGAATACAATCTCGGCTAATCCGGGTAATGGAAAACGCCAGCGCGAAAACCTAAGCGCACTTGGCGGAGTTGACTAAGTCGACTGGGTTGATCAGCGAAGAAGTTACTGGGTTTCATGCGCAAGATGCCGAAGCGGAGAGGGTCGGAAAACAAACGTCTCAGGCCGGGTGAAGGATCATCTTTACGGGCGGGTTTCCCGGCGCAGCTAGTGACTCTGCCCTCTCGTGTATTTTGCGACACCTCGTTCTTTTATGCGTGTTTCGACGTTGACGATGAAAATCATGAACATGCGGAAGAACTGGCAGAAGAGTCGGCGCGTTGCGGGGTATCGTTCCTAACGACTTGGGACATTATTAGTGAGACCACAACGCTTTTGCGTTATCGACTCGGCACTACGCATGCCGTCACTTTTCTAGACGAAATCAAGCCTACTTTGACGGTCATCAACTATGGCGACATCGCACGCGCGGAAGCTGAAGAGATTTTTCGCCGCCGGGGACGTCAGCGCCGGTTGTCGTTCTGCGATGCCGTTTCGTTTGTCATCGTGACGAGGTTGCTCGACGATATTCCCTGTTTCGCTTTCGATCGCGATTTCCCTACCTTGGGCCTAACAGTCATTGCCGGACGTTGACGCGAAGATCTTGTCTGCAAGCCTTAGGGGAAATCTGCTGGGTAGTTGACTGACTTGACTAACGTTCTCGAAATTCCTCTTGCCGCCCACCGCCCGCATCAGCTGTCGTGCTTGCCGCCGGAGTCGGGGCGGGCGGGCTTGCGCGATCGGCTGGATGGACGGGGCGCGGGCTTCTTCGGCGCCGTCGTCTTTTGCTTGCTCCGAGCTACGCCCCCGACGCGGGCGCGCGGACGGCGCGGCTCGGCGCGGCCGAGGCGTTCCGCGGTTGTGTCGATGGGAATGGGGCCGATCGCGGCATCCTCGTCGTCGATGGCCTCTGGCTGTGGGTCGAGGCGATTGCCGGGCTCGATCTGATCGACTTCCTCTAGTAGCTGGTCGCGCGCAGCGGCGTCCATCGATTCCATGCCCTCGTCGGACACCGCTTCGCGCGGAGCTTGTGGCGGGACAGCAGACCGATTCGCCGTCGTTTGTTGCAGGAGCGGTCCCTTCAAGACGCGCAGGCCGCCGCGGCGATCGCGTTCGAGCCGCAGGAGGCCCTCGCGCTGGCAGGCGCGCAACAGATCGATCAGGCCCTGGAAGCCGTAGCGGCGCTCGTCGAATCCTCCCTCGGCGGCGCGCAACAGCTGCTTGACGTTGCGCAGGTACATTGGCCAGCGTGCGGTCGTCGCGGCCGTTAGAATCTCCGCGACACGCCGGACACCGCCGGCTTGGTCGCCCGTTGGTGCCGCGGCTGTCTGCGCTACGACGGGCGCCTCGACGGCCTCTGCCTGGGGAGATGGTTGAATGTCGTCCCGCTTCTCCGGCGCAGCCGGCGGGTCCGCTGGCTGGTCACCTTCTTCGAACTGCTCGTTCAATTCGACCATTACGCTGCGGCCAGTGTTCTTCAATTGCACGAGTCCGGTCTTGGCTAGCTTTTCGACGAAGTCGAGGAACGAGGACGCGCCGAAGTTGCGTTCAGAGAAAGTCGAGTCGAGCTGGAGCAGGGTGCTCTTCAGGAGCCCGGTCTGGGGCGACACTTCGCGGTCGGAGAGGATCTTCAGCGCCCGGCGCACGATCGGGAACGCCTGCGCGATCGGGCTGGGGGCTGAAGGCGCCACCGGGCGCCCTCCCTTGAAGGCGGAGCGACGGCCACCTGTGAGGTTCTCGTAGGCGATGAACTCATGGCAGTTGCGCTGCAGGATAATGCTCGTGAAAGCGCGGCCGCCGACGACGAAGACCTTCTTGTCGTATTGCTTCAGCTTCTCGACCAACGAGAGGAAGTCGCTGTCGCCGCCGACGATCACGTAGGCGTTGATGTGCGGGTGCGTGAAGGCCATTTCAAGAGCGTCGAGGGCGAGGTTGATGTCGGCGCCGTTCTTGTCACCGCCGGGCGTCAAGTTGCGCTGCACGAGCCGGATGGCGTGCTGCGTGAGATGGCGACTGTACTCCCCTGCGCGCGTCCAATCGGCATAGGCGATCTTGGTGACCACCTCGCCACGCTCTTTCAAGGCGTCGAGGATGGCGCCGACGTCGAAACTCTCTCCGAGGGTCGATTTGACGCCGATCTCGATGTTGTCGAAGTCGATGAAAACGGCGATATTGAGACGGTCTTGATTGGCCAACTGAAAACCTTTCGACTTTCTATCCTATGCCGAGAGGGCCGGCGCCTCGAAGGGCGGGAAGGAAAGGACTACGCTGCATCATCTCGGGTCCCTATGCATAAGAAATTAAGACTATTCTTGTTCCGGCACGTGCGCTTTGCAGGGTCACTCTAGAACTAGCATAGCAGGCTTTGGTGGTTTGATTAAATCCGTGGCACACACGCCAATCTCCATCTATGCGCGCTTGGCCGAACCACATGCCGCCGTTGAACCGATCGGGCGTGCGGCTCGTGATATGATAAAAACCTTACGAGCGCGCAGAGGAAGTGGCGTGGCTGGCAGAGAAGGATGAGGAAACGAAAGCGATCTAGTTTCATTCGCTGCTGTTTCCGGAGCGAGAACGCGCCGGACTGCCTCACTTACGGCGCGTGGGTCGGGTCCCAGCAGGTCCTCAGGTTTTCGTGGAAACCGTCGAGTGTGCGCATGTCGCCGTCGGTGATTGCGAAGTCAAAGACGTTGGCGTTTTCGCTGATGCGTCTGGGATTGCCGGACTCGACCTGGCGTGGCGGAACAGGGACAGTCTCAGTTCGTTTCTGTTTTTGTGAAGACGATAAAGAAAATGTCGGATCGCCGTAGAGCATGTAGCTCGCCCAAACGATCGTCTCTTCGCCGTAGGTTGTGATTAGTTGTTCGCGGGCGCGGCGGATGGCTTCGCCGATCGGATAGCCATCGGCTAGAAACCCATAGAAGCTTTTTGAGAAGCAGGAACCTGGCTCGTCCAGAATTTCCCAGAACGTTCCGATGTAGTGCTGTACGCCCGCTAGCAAATAAGCATTAGCCAAACCGAAGATTTGCTGCTCGTAACCCTCCTGAATCTGCCATTCGACTGTCTGACCGGTTTGGCAAGCATTGGAGAAAACCAGCGCCGGCATTGGCTGGAGCCCGCCCATCGTGGAGATTTCACTCGCCTTTAGCCGGCCGTCACTCAATAGCCAGCCGCTCTCGGACGGATTTTCTGCATGATAGTCCGCGTGCCCGGCATAGTGAACCACGTCATAGTCCCGAATATTCTTTTTGACGTAAGCGATATCAACGGGGTGGATTTTCAGGCTGGCGCGAAACGTTTCCATCCTGCCATCGAGACAATCTCGTATCTCTCTACCTTCGCGGTACGATGCTTCGAGGTCGCCGCGGGGATCCGCGAGGATCAGAACTTTTAGCGGTGCTTTCAATTCACGGTGCGCTACTGAAGTCGGAGACTGCCGCGTTCGAACGATACGCCCCAAAGAAAAACGGCGGCAGAGAAACTGCCGGCCATCAAAGAGCAGCTCCCAGGGGATGTGAACGAGCTTGTCGTCGATGTGAAGAATCAGATTCTGCGCCGCCGCTGAGTCCAGCGTCGCTCGCGCTTTCGGCGGCAGAAGCAGATCGAATAGCAGCTGTCCGGACTTGCGCAGGTCATCGAGAATGTTGGCAGTGACGCGAGAACGCTTATTGGCGCGGTTTAGAAGAGTGATAATTTCGGCGCGGCACGAATCGACCTCGCTCCAATTGACCAGTATTTCCTCGTACTGGCGCAGCGTTCGCGCGCCGCCGTCGTCATTATCATGAACGCTGACTTTGACCGTGGAATCGTCCCGGCTTATGTCCAGGACGAGAGTCGCATCACTCGTGACCGTTCTCCATCCTCAATCGAATGGTTCCAACCGGGCTGCCGGTCCGGGCTAGAGAAAGTTCGTAGTCGCCCTTGGGAATGCGATCAAATACCGCCTCACCACCGCGCGTCAAATAGGAGGCCTGTTCCCGGCCCTCCGATATCAAGCTGATGCGCAGGTTGTCAACCGGATTGCCGCTGCTGTCCTTGACGCCTACAGCCACCTGGCATTGACCCGCCTCGATCAGTTCGACCTCGACGGCAACCTTAAGCTGCCCTACATCTTTCTCTACCTGAAGAATCGTCGTGGCCGATGGCTGCGCCTTGCCTCTCACCCCCGCTGGCAACGCCATTGCGGGATTCATCCATTGGCCCGAGGTGCGCACCAATTCTATGGAATCTTTCACGATGCGCACGACCAGGTCGAGAATACTTTCCTGAGCCTTGGGTGATTGCACGAGAGCCATGGCCCGCTCGATCAATCGCTGCGGCACGCGACCTTGATCGGCAAGCTCTGCGATTTGGCGCAGATTCACCAATTCATCGCTACAGAACGAGCAGGCGGCAAGATGAGATTCTACGGCCTCTTTTTCGTTTTGTGGCAAAGTGCCGGCGAAATAGTTTGTCAGTCGTTCCTCGTCCGGGCAATCATGGCGCGAAGGTGTTTGCCTGCTTTTGGTAACGACGCTTTTTAAGAGTTTCTCGATATCATGTTCCATGACCTTCTCCCAGGCTTTCCGAAAGCTTATCTCGCGCTGGTATGCGAGGCCAACAACTGAGCGGCTAGACTTCTTACCTCGTTCGCGCGATCGCTTTGCGCGATGCGTTGATAAGCTTCCAAAACCTTCGGACTTTCTTCGGCCCAGCGGCTAAGACCGACAAGGGCTTCGCGCCGCACTTGAACGGAATTGTCATTCGATGCGAGCCGGATAAACTCATCAGGGCTCGAAACCAGCGACATTCCTGAGAGGGTCTTTACCGCAGCCGCACGGACGGTTTCAACCGGATCGTTCCTGACCGA
The DNA here is from genome assembly GCA_016874755.1 of Deltaproteobacteria bacterium. Classification (NCBI taxonomy): domain Bacteria; kingdom Pseudomonadati; phylum Myxococcota; class Myxococcia; species Deltaproteobacteria bacterium. The sequence goes on from VGTH01000011.1 coordinate 69,698, forward strand.
TTCCATGAGCAGGTTGTAGGCTTCGCTGCTCTGGCTTCTTTGGAGGCTGGTCAACGCCTGCTGCCGGAGAATCGCGTCGTCGCTGCGGAGATTGGATTTCACGAAGTGCGGCACCTCTGAGGGCCCAAGATTGCCTAGCGCATTTAGAACAGCGATCTTATCGTTGAGCGATAACTCTCCGGCTTTCGCGACATCACCGACGTATTGGCTGATGCTGTTGAAGCGGAGCGGGTCGATATCCCGCAGCCGATCGCCCATGGCGGCGAGTACTAAGAGCGCATTGTTCGCCAGCGAATCTCCTTGTCCGTGCAGCCACTGCAGCCAAGTTTCGGCTTGCGGCACCGGCTCGGTAATCTGAGCAAAAGAGAAGAGCGCCAGTTGCCGGTGTCCACGCGGCCAATCGCCGCTAGTGGCAATGGACAATAGCGCCAGTTGCGCTGCAGGCGTACCCGCTGCGCCCAGAACTCCGGCCAGAGCGGAAGCCATGTCTCCGTTCGGCGCAGCGCTGGCAAGCTCATCGAAAATTGGGTCGATCGCAGAGTCATCCGCTTTGATAAAATCCGCGATCCTACCTAAGGCATTTACTTCTTCGGGGGTGCCGGCTTTACCGTCGGCAAAAAGTTGCTTCAGACGGGCCAGCTCGGTTTTGATGTTTCCGTCCGGTCGAGACGATCCTGATCGGCTGTTTGCCGGCGCTACATGGTCGCTGCTCCATGAGAATCTTGTCGGCGCCGATTCAAGAGATGCTGCCTTCGAAGCGCTTGTGATCTCATCGATACCGGCATCAGCCGAACCATTCTTGAGGCGAAACACGAACACCACATCCGAACCGATGCCCAATTCAGGCACGCTCATCTGCTCGCGTCCCTCGATTAAAGTAGGGTAGGGGTTGAGACTAATCGCAGTTGCGCCATAGACGGTATTTGCCGCGGCCAGAGGCGTCTGATTTCCCGCTCGAATGGTTATATATCGGTGCTTGCGTTTGGTGAGTTCAGACGGCCTTGCGGTGGCAACGCGGGAGTATCCGGCCAGATAAGTGCCGGTCGTGTCTTCTTCCGTGCGGCTCCAATGCGCGTCGTCGGCCCGGTCAGATAGAACAATCTGCCAGCGTGCGAGCACATCCTTCCACTGATTACCGCCTTCCGGTGACATATTATCCGGCAGCAGCAGTTTTTGCAGCCGACCGGACTTGAGCACAAAGGCGAGCACCTCTCCCTTCATTTCCGCCGCCATCTGCGCCATGTCCTTGCTCACAGGGGTCTGGTTTGTATCGATTTCGACCAGAGCATTTTCCATCTCGAAACCTACCGTCCAGCCCTCCTCGTTCTCATCGTAAACTCGGGCGACCAGATTGCCGGATTGGCGCACTCGAATATCAACGGATATTGGCTTTGCCGCCGTAGAAACGGCGGAAATGCTGCCAGGAGTGAGTTTGATAATCCGGTTCTGAGAGAAGGAATAAGCGAGTTTTTCGCCCTTGCGCAGACCGAGTGTGGGAGCCGGTTTGTCGGCTTCGCGGGTAACTCCTGGAGAATAGTTCGATTGGGCGGTGGCTCGGATCAGCGAGATAACGGGAGCGGAAAAGCCAGCATATCCGGCAGGTTGGATGATGTAGTAGCTCCCCAGCCAACCGAGAGCGGTTACCGCCAGCAGCGACAAGAGCAAAATGCGGCGCCGACTGCCTCGCCAAGTCTTGAGAATTCCAGCCTTAAGTTTCTCCATAGTGCCACCTCGATTTGATTTTCTTGAGCGAATAGACGGGATCACATTGAATTTCTTACAGGAGGTAGTGCTTTTGGAGTCTGTGACCGGCAGTTAGCTTAATGAAAGGAGGGCAGGGCGCCGTAGAGAGCAGCACCCCGCCCTTAGGAGACCGCGTCGAGTTTACAGTTGCAGCAGTGTGCGGGTTGAGCTCGGCGCCGAATAATTCGCCAGGTTGAGCTGGTAGAGCACGCGGTTTAGTGTCTGCAAGGCTATGGATAGATTAATGGAAACCGGATCGAAAACCAGGTTTGCGCTACCGGACCAGGTTGTCGGGGTGACTCGGACCGAAGGATTCAACGACGTCTTGGCTAACTGCAAATCCGACCTGAGAGACACGTTAAAACCCCTTACTCCGACTCCCGCCGACGCATTGCCGCTGGCCCACGCAGAAGCATTGCCGCTCACCCCGACCCCGGCGGGATCGAGTTGGAATGTGTAACCGATATTTGTCCCGCCGCCGACGGCACCGCTTATGGTGACGGGCACCGGCCCGACCGTCACGGTAGCCGAAGTCTGAATTAGAGTTCGATTGATCGGTTTGCTCCACACATAACTGACACTCTTCGTACCGCTGTCGACGACATAACCAGCGACTTGAAGAGTGTACACGGCGCTTTTGCGTCCGGCCGAGTTTTCTGTTGTGGCAGTAAACTCTACGCCTTTAGCCGATTTGTTCAGAAACTTCACGGTCCCGGTCGCGTTGAGATCGATACGCGAATAGTTGCTGCGGTTCTCTGCGACCACGCTATAGGTGCCGTTCGCCCCTGCCTGGCTGTTGCCGAAATTGAAACTGTTGTAGCCGCTGCGCGTTCCGGCTAACCCTTCGGCATAACACCCGAACGTTATGGCTGCCGCTAAGAAAACTATACGCTTGTTCTTCATGTTAATCGCTCCTTTCTTAGTTTTTCGAGCAGGAATGTTCCTCCGCCATCATGTTGTCACTATGAAATCCCTATCCGCTTGAGAATGTACGCCGTTCGTCCATTGGGCCTCCTTTGCTTGGAATATCTTTCGCTCGAATAGACGCAGCGGCAGCCGACTTCTTACACCAGGTATTTTCAATAAAAAGAAAAGGAGCCATCTCGTGAAAGCGAGATGGCTCCTTCTGCAGACATGTGAATCGATCGGCTAGTTCTTGACTGCGGCAAATGAGATTTGGTCGAGAGCGAGTTTCAAATGCTTCTCTCCCTTTGCGGTCTGATAGGTAATAACCAGCATCTTAGGATCAGGCGCGCTAAAGAACTGGCTGCCACGGACCGTAGCCCCAGCGGTCATCTCGATGGGCCACGCCAGCATTCGTCTCTTCACCTCGGCTAGTAGTTGGTCCATTTCTTTGGCGGAGGCGCCTGCTTGCGCGGCGGGCGCGTTTACTATGAACGCTCCTGAAGCGATTCCGAGCAGCGGCATGCCCGAAAAAGCGCCCAACAGCTGTCCCGCCACGCCAACGCCTTGAATAAGTAGACTCATCCCCTGCATTTTTTCCACTCTTTCGGTTGCCGACGGCAACACGTTTGGGATTATGGGATTGACGTACAGGCCCGTGGAATCGATGACGCTGATTCGCTTGATCGTAACATCGCCGCGCGAGGCGTTTTGCAGACTGATAACCATTTCGTTCCAAGTGGCGCCCTTTACCCACGATCCAGGCCCATCCGGAACAATCACATGATGTAATACCGCTTTCACTTCCTCCCCATTCGCCCGAATCGCCAGTTCAACGGGTTGAGACTCTGGCGACTCGATGAACCGCCCTGGTCCTAAAGCAGAACATCCGGTCAAAAGTAAAAGCCCAAAGAGCCGGAAATGTTTTTGGATACCCACGGAACACCTCCTATTCGGTTTGCGATTTTGCTCGAATAGACGGGAGGCGTGAGTATTTCTTACAGGGAGCGGTTTTTTTCGAGAATATCTCTGAGTCGACCGATCAGGCGACTTTTCTGTGTGTAAACAGCAGCTTCGGAAGTATGCAAAATGGCGGCGATTTCTCTCGGGTCGAGGCCTTTGCGATAGTGTAGATCGACGAGGAGCTTGTCTCGGTCAGATAATTCTTGGATGGCTTCACTCAGGCGTTGTTCTTGTTGTCGTTGGGCCAGGGTATCATCGATGTTCGGACGATCAGCCGGTAGATTATCCGGAATTTCGACCAAGCGCTCCTTTGGCTTTCTCAGACTGTCTATCGTGAGCCGGGCTGCTACGGTCCTCAACCAGCTCGCAAGAGTACAGCCGTTGTCGCCGCGGAACTGCTTGAGCTTGCGGTAGCCATCTGCACTCAGAGCAACAAAAATGTCTTGAAAAAGTTCTTCTATGAGGTCGTCTTGTCGTTCAACATGGTGAGTCGTCAGAGTCTTACGGATTGTGTGATAGAAAAGATTTGAATACTGCTGGACAAACGTGTCCCATGCAGCCTTGTCGCCGCGCAAGCAACCGGCTATTAAACTTTTTTCCTGTTCCGTCATCGTGCCGAACGAACCTTCTGCTCGTCGGACATACCGAAGCTAGCGCCCCGCTGTCAAACCCTTCACATGGCTGTGCACCGCCGCGCCGTCGCATCAATCGACCGCATGGGATAGCTGGCGACATTCCTTCCAGCAGCAAACATCCTTTTGTTGCGTACGATATCCTGCGGCTCGTCCCTTGAACCACGACCGCAGGGCGCTTATGATTGCGCCAAACTTATGGCTCAAAGACGCGCGCGTGCCGATCGGAGCAGCTCATAGGGGCGGCTTTGAGGTTTTTTTCTTTCGAGGTTTTTTCCCTTATCCCGAGATTCAAGGAGCAGCATGTTTTGGAGTAAGACGCTCATCCCAACGCTCAAAGAAGACCCTGCCGACGCCGAAGTCGTCAGCCATAAGCTTTTGGTGCGTGCCGGCTACATCCGCCAGGTGAGCCGCGGCGTTTACGATTATTTTCCGCTGGCGCTTAAAGTGATCCGCAAGATAGAGGCGATCGTGCGCCAGGAAATGGACCGCGCCGGCGCGCAGGAGCTCTTGATGCCGATTACCTCGCCGGCCGAGCTGTGGCAGGAAAGCGGCCGCTGGGAATTTTACGGCAAGGAACTGTTGCGCTTCAAAGATCGCCACGAGCGCGACTTTTGCCTGGGTCCGACCCACGAAGAAATTATCACCGACCTGGTGCGCCGGTCGGTGCGCTCCTACCGCGAGTTGCCGTTTAACCTGTACCAGCTGCAGACCAAATTTCGCGACGAAGTACGGCCGCGCTTCGGTCTAATGCGCGGGCGCGAATTTATCATGAAAGACGCATACAGCTTTCATACAGACGTCGCCGACTGCAAGCGTGAATACGAAAACATGTATCAAACCTACAAGCGAATCTTCACGCGCTGCGGTCTCAGCTTTCGCCCGGTGGAAGCCGACACCGGCGCCATCGGCGGCAGCCAATCGCACGAGTTCCAGGTGCTCGCCGAATCCGGCGAGGACGCCATCGTCAGCTGCGATAGTTGTGAATACGCTGCCAACGTGGAGAAGGCCGAGGTCAAAGGCAAGCCGCCCGAGGGGCGCGACCTCTCGGAGGAGTCACCCAAGCTGGAAAAAGTCGCGACGCCGGGCAAGAAAACCGTTCCCGACGTGGCGGAGTTTCTGAAGCTATCCGCCGAGAAATTTATCAAGACCTTGGTCTACCAGACCGATAGCGGCGAACTGATCGCCGCACTGGTGCGCGGCGATCATGAGATCAATGAGCTCAAGCTGCGCACGGTGCTAGGCTGCCGCGAAGCCGCTTTGGCCGATGAAGCGGCTGTGGCGGCGGCGACGGGAGTGGTGCCGGGCTATTTAGGGCCGATCGGTTTGCAACTGCGCATCGTCGCCGATCTTTCGGTGCACGGCATGCGCGGCGCGGTGACCGGCGCCAACGAAGCCAACGCCCACTACATCAACGTCGACCAAGAACGCGACTTTACGCCGTCGGCCTTCGCGGATTTGCGCTTGGCCATCACCGGCGACCCTTGTCCGCGCTGTGAGAAGGGCAAGCTGCAAACCCACCGCGGCATTGAAGTGGGCCAGGTTTTCTACCTTGGCACCAAGTATAGTGAAAAAATGGGCGCGACCTATCTGGACGCAGAAGGGCGCGAGCGGCCCATCGAGATGGGTTGCTATGGAATTGGCGTCAGCCGCATGGTGGCCGCGGCCATCGAGCAGAACCACGATGGCAACGGCATCATCTGGCCCATGTCGATTGCGCCGTTTCAAGTTTTGATTTTGCCGATCAACTACAAAGACGAGAAACTGCGCGCCGCCGCTGACAAGCTCTATCACGATTTGCAGCAGCGCGGAGTCGACGTGCTGCTCGACGACCGCGATGAGCGGCCCGGCGTGAAGTTCAAAGACGCCGACCTGGTCGGCATTCCGCTGCGGGTGACCCTCGGTGCCAAAGGCTTGGAGAAAGGCACGATCGAGCTGCGCACGCGGCGCGACGGCAAAACCGATGAGATTCCCGTGGCGGACGCCGTAAAAAAAATTCACAGTCTGATTGCTGAGGCAACCCAGAGTTAGTCATGGCTTCCAAGCTCGAGCTATTGCGCAAACGCGGCTCCATGCGCGAGTGCGTGATTGTCGCCCTCGACGTCGACACGTTGGAGCAAGCGAGCGCGCTGGTGCGCCAGCTTGCCGGCGAAGTCGGTATGTTCAAGATCGGCAAGCAGCTTTTCACATCCGTAGGGCCGCAAGCGGTCCGCACCGTGCAAGAGCTGGGCGGCGAGATTTTCCTCGACCTCAAATTTCACGATATTCCCAACACCGTGGCCAAAGCCGCGGTGGAAGCGACGCGTTTGGGCGTCAAGATGTTTAACGTCCACGCTTCGGGCAGCTTGGAAATGATGCGCGCCACGGTGAAAGAAGTGACGCGCGTTTGCCGCCAGGAAAAACGGCGCAAGCCAATCATGCTGGCGGTCACCGTGTTGACCAGTCTCAATCAGGACGATCTCAAGCGGGTCGGCGTCGACGGCAAAGTCGCCGCTCAGGTGGTGCGCCTGGCGCTCTTGACCAAGGAAGCCGGCATGGACGGTGTGGTGGCGTCGCCGCACGAAGTGTCCGATATTCGCGCGGCTTGCGGGCGACGCTTTGTCATTGTCACGCCGGGCATTCGACCTGCCGAAAGCAGCCGCAACGACCAACAGCGGGTGATGACCCCGGCAGATGCGGTGCGCGGCGGGGTCGACTACATTGTCGTGGGCCGGCCGATCATTGAAGCGAAGGATCCGGTGGCTGCAGCGCACAGCATTGTCGCTGAGATGGAGCAAGCCGGTTCGCCTCGCTAAGGCTCGGCATTTAAAATATCTCAGATTTCAAATTTCAACCTGCCGTTTACGCTGAGTTCTAGCCAAGCGCCAGAAGCGGTGAAAGTGATGCACCGGGCTGTGGCCGTGGCCGACGGCAAAACTTTGCCGGAGCGCCTCGGTGATATAATTTTTCGCTAGTTTGACTGCTTGATCGAGTGTCTCACCTTGCGCGAGATAGGCGGCGATCGCCGCTGATAGCGTGCAGCCCGTGCCGTGGGTGTTCTTGGTGCGGATGCGCGGTGCTTTGAGAACTGTGAAGCGCTTGCCGTCATAAAACAAATCTGCCGCCGGACCCGAGCGGTGGCCGCCTTTAATCACCACGCAGCTGGCGCCCATTTCGACAATCATCTGCGCGGTTTTCTCGATGTCATTGGCGCTGCGCAGCTTCATGCCGGTGAGCTCTTCGGCTTCTGGAATGTTTGGCGTCACGATCGTGGCGAGTGGAAGCAATCTTTTGCGCAGCGTGGCGACGGCGTTTTTCTTGATCAGCAGATCACCCGAGGTGGCGACCATCACTGGGTCGACAACGATATTTTTCAGGCGGTGTTCGCGGATTTTTTGGCTGACGATATCAATAATCGCGGCGTTGGCGAGCATGCCGGTTTTGAGCGCGTGGCTGCCGATGTCGCCGATGACCGCATCGATTTGCGCTGCCACGAGCCGAGGAGTCAGTGCCAAAACCGCGGTCACACTCACGGTGTTTTGCGCTGTGATCGCAGTGATGGCCGAGGTGCCGTACACTCCGAGCGCGGCAAAGGTTTTGAGGTCGGCTTGAATGCCGGCGCCGGCGCCGGAGTCGGAACCGGCAATCGTTAGCGCCTTGCGGATCGGTTTCATAGGCGCCGATCCTACCAGATTTCAGATGATCGAAGAACGGCCTAAATCACCCGGCGTCGCCGCGGGTTTCGTTCTGAGGCTGATAGGTTTGAATGATTGGCTGGTAGCCGCTGCGCAGCTGCAGCTCCCGGGCAACTTCCTGGGCGTGGGCCATGTCCGCATAGGGGCCCACCCTAACGCGGTAGGCGATTTGGGCCTTTTCCAGAACGGTCCGTTCGACAAAAGCGTTAAAACCGTTGGCCAGAAAATATTTGGTTAACATATCGGCCCGTCCGCCTTCGCGAAAAGTACCAACCTGGAGGATGTAGCCGTCACGCGATTGTGGCGCGGCGGCGACCGCCTCGCGTGGTGTCAAGGTGAGCGCCGAGAAGTTTTCCAGTGCGGTGGTCACGCGCTCGCTGCCCGATGTCCTGGGCGTCACGGGAGTGCCGGCGCGCAGCGCGGGATAGTGTTCGAAGCCATATTCCAACAGCTGTTTGGTGTCGCCCCATTGATCCGTGGCGCCTAGGATCGAGACAATCAAGGTCGTGCCGTTTCTCTGCACTGCGCCGACGAAGCATTTTAGCGCTGCCGCCGTGTAGCCGGTCTTGCCGCCGATGGCGCCTTCAAAATTCCAAAGCAGACGATTGTGATTGCGCAGAGAAATGCGCCGCGGCACCACCTTCTTGCGTATTACAGTGCTGGAATTAACCGAGCTGATTTTGGTCTGGACAATTTCGCGAAAGGCCGGGTTGCGCATGGCGTAGCGAAACATCAGCGCCAAATCTCTGGCGCTCGAGTAGTGGTCCGGCGCTGTCAGTCCGTGGGGATTGGTGAAGTTGGTGTTGGGCGCGCCGAGCGCGCGGGCCTTTTTCGTCATCAGTTGCCCGAAACGTTCCACCGAGCCGGCAATGCCTTCCGCCAGCACATTGGAGGCATCGTTGGCGGAGGAAAGCAGCGCCGCGTACAGAGCATCTTCGACCGTGATGGTTTGGCCGGGCCGCAGGTACAATTTCATCGCCGGGACGCGGGTCGCTTCCTTGGAAACGGTCAAAGTTTCGCTGAACTTTCGTCCGCTTTCCAAGGCGATGATCGCGGTCATCACTTTGGTCGTGCTGGCAGGCGGCAACTGCACATCGCCATCTTTTTGATAGAGGATCTTGCCGGTGGTCGCATCCATCAACACGGCGGCGCGCGCGGTCAGATCTTCGTCCGGTGCAAAGCTCCAGGCATTGTGATCGGCCAGAAAAAACCAACTCAGAAGAAAGAAAAGCGCGGTGCAGCGTTGATCGATGGCTCGCCGAGCAGAAGTGCAGGGCGTAGCGGAGCTCAGGCGGCGTAAGAAAGTCATTTTTACAATTTAATAAAGGCGTTTTATAGCAAAAAAGTAAGCTGTTGAACAGGGCCTTAGAAGAAAAATCTGCATTTTTTTGCAAATATTTTTTCGAGTTGGTCTAAAGGCTGCTATTTTAGCTTCCAATCGTGATTCATTTCTTTGGACGGCATCACCCCATGCTTATTCAGCTCGCGCTCGGCGCACGCGTTGACACCGGCTTGCTCACCCATGGCTTCCCGGCGAATGCGATCTTGACAGGGTTCGCAGATGGCGCCTTTCAGAACGTCCGACGGTTTCGCGCAGATCATGCAACGTTTTTTTGTGTCCACCACTCTGGCGCCATTATCGGCCATCGCCTGTGAGCACGGTGGCGTTAGATGTGCCGTGCAAAGACTGTTCCCTATTGCAGGATGCGAATTTGCGCAGGGCTTTCGAGGATCACCTCTAGACCGTACTGTGGGTGATCTTTGACAGTGCCCTGGAGCTCGACTTCTCTGCCATCGAAGCCGCTCGGCGGCATTTTCTTTTTTTCGAACGAATCCACCGCCGAAGCGAAAATTACCGCGGTGAACGACCCACGCGATGGACCGAAATTGAGAAAATAAGTGTTGCTCTTGGCCGAATGGCCGACTTTGAAAACCCGGCCGCGAATGCGTGCCTGGTTGCCGGCCAAACTGCGAATATGCTCGACGTCGCGCGCGGCGACCACCGGAAGTTCGGGCGCTTTTTCAAGCGCGGTTGCCGGCGCTGGCAGCGGTGAAAATTTGACGCGATGGCTTTGCGGTTCCGGCGCGCCACTGGGTGCCGCCGGCTGACCGATGGGACTGGGTGCGACCGCGATGGCGGAGTCCGGCGTTTGCCATCGGACATACAACGCATGCGTCAGAAAACCGGCGGCGAAAAATATCAGCGCGCTGATCAGAGGCCAAAGCGAAAGGCGTCTCACCGTTTGCGTTCCCATAGCTGCATAAAGACTTTGCGGTATTCCTCGGCAAGCGGACCGGCGTCGCGAAACATCAAGAGATTCTCGTCGTTCAATTTATCTGCGGAGTGGGTCCAATTATAAGAGCCGGTCAGAAGGGTGTTCCGATCGATGACGGCAAACTTCTGATGCATCAAGCCGTTGTCGCGATCGGCGGTGGCGGCTTTCTGTCCGGAGTGGCGGCGCACGGCGATTCTCTGCTGCTCGAGATATTTGACCTTGGATTTGTCGTTGCGCGCGTCGAATTCCTGATCGACGACGACCTGGACAACCACACCGCGCTTTTTGGCCTGGGCTAAGGCCTCGGCCAGCTGCTCGCTGGTGAAAACGTAGACCGCGACGAGAATCTCTTTCTTCGCTTGGTCGATTTCGCGGCTGATATGAGCCGAGCACTTGCCCTGCGGGCTGAAGCAAGCCTGGACGACCATGTCGGCAGCGACCAGGGACGAGTGAACAACCACGAGCCAGGCCGCCACTGAGACAATGCAAAGTAGGCGTTTCATAGATGAGCGCGGCCCAGGTTGAGTGGATTTCTGCGCTGTCCGCCCAGGCACATGGACAAAATCAACTGCTCCATCACCAAACGCGGTTGGCTGCCGCTGGACTTCAAACGCAAGTCGGCGTCAAAGATCCTTTCCATGTGAGCGCGCAGCTCAGTTAGCGAAAATTGCTCGGCCCTTTGAAAGTTCATGTAGTCGCCATAAGGATTACGCGTTAATGGCGGCGCGCCAATTTGTTGGAACTGCTGATAGCTCATACCGCGGCGCCAGCGGCCGCGCAGCTCGCCATCGAGCAACTGGCGCGCTGCCAAAAGCCGACGCACTTCGCCGGCGATCGTGCCCAAGAGCTTGAGCGGGTGCTCGCCTTGACCGGTGAGCCGCGCCAACTGGGCCAGCGCGGCAAGGGCGTTGCGCTCGCCCATGGCGCGGGTGAGATCGAAGATCCAACCCTCGCCCTGGTCAAGCAAAATCATGTCGACGTCTTTGGCGCCGATGGTCGGACGCTCGCCGCAGTAGAGCACCAGCTTTTCCAGCTCTTGATTGAGCGTGCGCAAATCGTCGCCGGCGCGCGTCGCGATCATCTCGCGCGCCGCCGGTTCCAGCGTCTTGCCGGTTTGTTTGATGCGGCGATTGATAAACTCGATCAAGCTCTCGCGGCTTACCTTGCCGTAGCGGTCGCGCTCCAGGCCCAGAAACAGCGCCGCGCCGAGTTCTTCGAATCGTTTGAAAAGTTTTGTGCGCCGGTCGACCTGCAGGGCGGTTAGCAGCAGGAAATCCCACTGGGGCAAGCCGCGGTCGAGCAGCTCGCCGAGGCGATGGTTCTCCATGCCGGCGCGGCCGGTGAGCTCGATGGCCTTTGATTTCGCATGGCTAATGACCGCCTCGGCATCGGCGCGCTCGGCGCCGTCGTCGGCTTCGAGCAGCTCTAAAATTGCCGCCGTGCTAGCTGCGTCCAATTGCTCCCAACGCTCTTGAGTCCAGCCTTCGACCACCAGCAAATCGCCTAGGAGCTTGGCCGCTTCGTCGCGTTTGCCTTCGCGCCACAGCTCAAGAACTTTTTCACCGAGCTCGCCCTTTTGATCGCGGGAAAAAAAATAGGGCGCGTTCTCGACCCAAATAACTTTTGTGCCGGGAAAAAAGGGCGGCGTCATGAGCGACGACTCGATGCGGTCCCAGGGGACGGTGCGGGCGTCGAGCCGTTCGAGGTTAAAACCGCGGTCGCTTTCCGGGACCAAGGTGTTGACGATGGCGCGGCAGGTCTCTTGGGTCTGCAAGTCGTCGCCGAAGACCAGGGCGACGCGGGGGTGTTTGCCAGCCTTGAGCTCGGCTAGAATCGTAGTCAGATCGCGTGCCATCGGATCAGTGCTTGGGCACCCACATCTGATTCTTGTCGCTCCAGACGTAGTGGGACTTCCAGACTTTTAACCCAATCGTATACTTACCGCCCGATTTGGTGACGAAGATGCGCTCGGTGGAGTGGGGGATTTCGGTGCGCGCGATGATCATGACTTTTTTCGAGATCCCCTTGTTGATCAGGATGCGATCGCCCTCCTTCATGGCGGCGCGCGGCTCCCGGCGCCGCCGATTGTTCTGGTTCATCGGCTTACTCATGGGGCGCAAACTATCATCGCCGAATTCGTGAGGCAAATCGCGATGATGGATTCGCCTTGACAATTTTGCCTCCCTCGGATAGCTCTCCGACTTAACTGCGAGCCCCCATGAATATCGACGTGCATGCCCACTACGTGCCGAGCGAGAGCCTCAAGACCGCGGCTGAAATTGGCAAACGGCACGGCCTGAAGCTAGGCAGCGACGAGCGCGGCCGCGCCATCGTGACGCGCGACGACAAACCCTATCTGACCCAGCTGAAAGCGGAGTTCTCGGACTTGGAGCTGCGCCTCTCCATCATGGAGCAGCAGGGCGTCGATATGCAGGCTTTGTCGCCGGCCAGCACCTATTTTTTCTACTGGTGGGATGCGGCGGCGTCTTTGGAATACGCCCAGTGGCTAAACCAGCAGTTGGCGGATGCGGTCAAAAAACATCCGCAGCGCTTTGTCGCGCTGGGCTCGGTGCCGCTGCAAGACAGCGAGCGTTCGGCCAAGGAACTGGAGCGCTGCGTGACCCAGCTGGGCCTGCGCGGCGTGGAGATCGCCTCGAACATCAACGGCCGTTACTTCGACGATCCCTCGTTCGATCCTTTTTGGGAAGCGGCGCAGGCGCTCGATGCGCTGATCTTTGTGCATCCCAATAGCGTGGTCGGCGCCGAGCGCATGAAGAACTTTAATTTGGCCAACCTGATCGGCAACCCGACCGACACCTCTTTGGCGCTGGCCAAATGCATTTTCGGCGGCGTGCCGGAACGATTCCCACGGCTCAAGTTCTTGCTCGCCCACGCCGGCGGCTTTTTGCCCTACACCTGGGGCCGGCTCGACCGCGGCTATCAAATCGCCAAGGCCGACACGCTGAAGATTGCCAAGCGACCCAGCGAATACGTCAAGCAGTTCTACTTTGACACAATCTCACATAGCGCGATGGCGTTAGAATATCTGGTGGCCAATTTCGGCGCCGATCATGTGCTCTTGGGCAGCGACTACCCGTATGACATGGGCGATCCGGAACCGGTGCAGTCGCTGCAACAAACTAAGATTGAAAGCAGCCAAGTGGCGCAGATCGCTAGCGGCAACGCTTGTAGGTTGTTGGGCATCGGTGTTTAGATAGCAAGAGTAATCGTTTACGGAGGGGATTAATGAGGCTGGTTACCTTTTCTCGGAAGAATCAGGAACGCTTGGGTCTCATGGGCCCGCAGGATCAAATTATCGATCTGGCCGAGGTGAATAGCCGATATTTGCGCGGTGGCAAGCCGGAATTTTTAACATCGATGCAAGCATTCATCGATGCCGGCGCCAAAGCCGTCGCGGTGGCGCGCAAAGCCGAGAAATACATCGCCGGCAAAAGCGAAGAGGATCAGAAAAAACTCGCCCGCGCCGGCGCGCTAGTAAAGCAAAGCCAAGCGAAGCTGCTGGCGCCGATTCCACGGCCGCGCAAGAACTGTGTGATGCTCGGTGTGAACTATCGCGAGCACGTCGACGAAGGCGCAAAGGCGCGCTCTCTGGAAATCAAGTATCCCGAGTGGCCGGTATTTTTCACCAAGCCGGCGACTTCCGTAACCGGTCATTTGGGCAAAGTGATCAATCATAAGTGCACCACCAAGCTCGACTGGGAAGTGGAGCTGGCGGTGATCATCGGCAAAAAGGGCCGCGATATTCCGAAGGACAAAGCTTACGATTACGTCTTTGGCTATACCGTTTGCCTCGACATGACGGCGCGCGAGCTGCAGCGCCAGCACGGCCAATGGTTCAAAGGCAAATCGCTCGACACCTTCTGTCCGTTGGGCCCATGGATCGTCCATAAGAGCGCGATGCCCGACCCGCAGCAAGTTCGGCTCATCTGCCGCGTCAACGGCGAAGTCATGCAAGACGGCAATACTCGCGACATGATCTTCGATATCCCGACGACGATTGAAAGTTTGTCCGCCGGTATCACGTTGGAACCCGGCGATATCATCAGCACCGGCACGCCGTCCGGCGTCGGCTTTGCCCGGGTGCCGCCGGTGTTCTTGAAACCAGGCGACAAAGTCGAAGGTGAAGTCGAAGGCATCGGCACTTTGGAAGTGAGCATCGTCGCACCGTAAACGCTTGATCATAGAAGGGGGTCATGGCGAACATCAGGCCTCCCGCCGTAGCTGGATCGTTTTATCCTTCGGCTGCCGACGAACTCGACAGCGTTCTCGAAGACTGCTTTTTGACTCACCGGCTTGGGCCGCGCGGAATTAGCTCTGTGCGGCCCAATTTGTTTGCCGGCATCGTGCCCCATGCCGGTTACCTGTATTCCGGTGCCTGCGCCGCACACTTCTATTCCTGTCTCGATAGTAAAAATCTCGACCGAGTGGTTCTCCTGGGTGTCAACCACCGGTCCCACGGCCACAAAGCGGCGCTCAGTCCGTGGGATGGGTGGCAGACTCCGCTCGGTAAAATTCCCGTCGACCGCGCCCTCGGCGAGTCGTTGGCCAAGCTAGTCGGCTGGTTGGCGTACGATGAACGGCCCCATGTGAGCGAACATAGCATCGAAGTGCAGCTGCCGTTTTTGCAACGGACCCTCGGCGAATTTGCTTTCCTGCCAATTTCATTGGCGCACATTTCGCTGGCAGATTGCGCCGCGCTGGGGCAGGCGATCGCGCAAGTTTTGCAGCGCGAGAAAAATTGCAAGACGGTGATCCTGGCGAGCAGCGACTTGAATCATTATCTATCGCCGCAAGAGACCCACCGACGGGACGAACTTGCTATCGCTCAAACCCTCGCGCTCGATCCGGCGGGGCTCCTCGACGTGGTTGTGAAAAACGACATTACCATGTGCGGTGTCTTGCCCAGTGTGGCGATGCTTTACGCTGCCACAGCATTGGGAGCCAGGCAGGCGGCGCTGCTCAAGCATTGCCACTCTGGCGACGTTAAGCCGATACAGCAAGTTGTCGGCTATGCCAGTATCGCGGTGGAATCGTAGCGCGCTGAAACTTTGGTCGGAATTGACTTGCTCTGGCGCCTTTGTTAAGCCTTCTTAAATGCTAGGGGTGTCCGGGCGCGAGCGGACTGAGAGCCTGAAAAGTTTTCAGGTAACCCTTTGAACCTGATCCGGGTCGCACCGGCGTAGGGAAGCGCGCGAGACGACGTCGCGGTTTTTGACCGCGAGTTTTTTCCGACCGTTTCAAACCGTATTCCCTCACCATCTTCGGGTGGCCTCAGGAATACGGTTTTTTATTGCCAATTGAAAATGACAATTCAGATTAACGGCGAAGCCAAAGAAGTCACCGATGGTGTGAGCGTCACCCAATTGTTGGAGGAGTTGCAGATTCGGCCCGGCCGCGTGGTGATTGAACTCAACCGCGACATCGTGCCGCGCGACAACTTTGGCGCGACTATTTTAAAGACAGGGGACGCCCTCGAAATCGTCCACTTCGTTGGCGGAGGTTAAAAACATGGAAGACACTTACAAACTAGGCGACAAAACCTTTCGCTCGCGCCTGATCGTCGGCACCGGCAAATACAAAGACTTTGCCGAGACCAAAAAAGCCATCGAAGTCT
Source organism: Deltaproteobacteria bacterium (assembly GCA_016874755.1). Taxonomy (NCBI): domain Bacteria; kingdom Pseudomonadati; phylum Myxococcota; class Myxococcia; species Deltaproteobacteria bacterium. The sequence continues at coordinate 85,524 of VGTH01000011.1, forward strand.
CGGGCGCCGAGATCGTTACTGTGGCGGTGCGCCGGGTCAACATCACCGATCCGAACAAAGAGAATTTGCTCGATTACCTCGATCCGAAAAAATACACAATCCTGCCCAACACGGCGGGCTGCTACAACGCCGAAGACGCGGTGCGCACCTGCCGGTTGGCGCGCGAAGCGGGCGTTGGCAAGCTGGTCAAGCTCGAAGTGATCGGCGACGATAAGACTTTATTCCCAGACATTCCGGCGACGCTGGAAGCCGCCAAGATTCTGGTCAAAGAAGGCTTTGTCGTTTTGCCCTACATCAATGATGATCCGATCACCGCCAAAAAGCTCGAGGAGATGGGGTGCGCCGCAGTGATGCCGCTGGCGGCGCCGATCGGCTCGGGATTGGGCATTCGCAACCCGTATAACATCAAGATCATCCTCGAACACGCGAAGGTCCCGGTGATTGTCGATGCCGGAGTCGGCACGGCATCCGACGCGGCGCTCGCCATGGAGATGGGCTGCGACGCGATCTTGATGAACACGGCCATTGCCGGCGCCAAAGATCCGATCTTGATGGCTGAAGCGATGCGTCAGGGTGTCGAGGCCGGCCGTAAGGCATTTCTCGCCGGGCGCATTCCGCGAAAACTCTACGCCACGGCTTCGAGCCCCATCGAGGGGATGCTCACCTGAGGTGCGAGTGAGGGCACTAGCGGGGCGCCCCAAAAGGAATTTTTAACCGCTAGATGATCAAAGTCGATTTCGATCTCTACCTGGTCACCGATCGCCAACAGACCAACGGGCGGGAGCTGCTGTGGGTGCTGGAGCAGGCGCTCGATGGCGGAGTCCAGGCGATCCAGCTGCGTGAAAAAGATCTCGACGGCAAAGAGCTCTACTATTTGGCTGAAGCCGCGCGTCAACTAACCATCCGCTACCGCGCCCGGCTTTTCATCAATGATCGCATCGACGTCGCCCTTGCGGTCGATGCCGATGGCGTGCACCTAGGCGGTGGCTCCGTCCCGATTGAGACCGCACGGCAACTGCTCGGCCCCGAGCAGCTGATCGGCGCCTCGGTGCACGCGTTGACTGAAGCTCAGCAGGCCGAGCGCGCCGGCGCCGACTTTATCGTTTTCGGGCCGGTTTATTTCACTCCTTCCAAGGCGGCTTACGGCTCACCGCAAGGCTTAGAGCCGCTGCGCCAAGTGGTGGAAAAAATCGCGCGGCCCGTTTATGCTATCGGCGGCATCAAGCAGGAGCAGATCAAAGAAGTGCTAGCCGTCAAAGCGCGTGGGATCGCCTTGATCAGCGCCATCATCAGCGCCGCTGACCCGCGAGAGGCAGCACACAATATTCTCACAGCCTTACGGGAGGGATGATTTGCAGGAAGCAGCTCAGCAAGCCTCAGCTTACTTACAAGCCAGTCCGCTGTTGAACTTGGCAATTGCCTTCCTGAGCGGCCTGGCCGCAACCAGAACCGTCGCCTACGAGCGCCGAGGCAATTGGTTAATGGCGCTGATCGTCGGAGTGCTGGGATTTTTCCTGGCCCATTTCGTAATCATCTATTTCGGTTTTTTGGAGCATTTTGATAAGCTCCCGGGTTTCCGTATTCTGCTCGATTTTCTCTCGGCCTATGTCGGGTCGTTCGTCGTCGCCGCGTTGATTCACTTCGTAAAGCCAATCTGAGCGGGTATCTGCAGCCTTATCGCAGATTCTCAGGCCTCAGGTCGTCTCCAATGCCGACTTCTTGAACTCCGTGCGCATCTCCGACTGCAACCGCCCGAGCCGATACTTTTGCCAATCCATAAATCTCCCCGACTCGGCCAAAACCGGATGCACCGACTGAATCTTGCGCCACATCTCTTGGCAGATAAAGCGGTAGTCGGGATGGCCCTGCGGCATGGTGCGGAGCTCGCACAGGTGCAGCGCCTCGCGCAGGTTCATTTTCATGTACCAGCGAATCTTGTAGGCAAAGGGCACGACGTACTGGGCTTCGCTCGGCAGCTCCGCGTAGATCCGTTCGTACAACTCCGCCGTGCGCTGCATGCACTTGTCAAACTCGGACTTGAAGCCTGCTGCTTCGATCTCCGGCGGCGTGTCGTAGCCATGCACGGTGGTGAACTCCTGGCGTTCCTGGGTAAGAATTCTATGTCTGTGCAGGTCACGGAAGAGCCCGAGATTTCCGAGGATGTCGAAGGTGTAATAGACGTTCTCGAAGGCGCGGCTCAATTTGTCGCGGCGGTGGCGTCGTTTGGCGAAATATTCTACGAGGATTCTCCGCCGCTCGTCTGCACTCATCGCCGCGGCGACTTTTCGGAGCTGCTCCAGCGGCTGGCGCGCGTGGCTGTAGAGGATCGCGGCGATCACTTTCTCTTCGGCTTGCGCGTCGTAGTCCGTCAGCGTCACCGGCTCTGCGCCGGCGAGAGGTTTCAGCGCGGCTTTATGCGCCGCCAAAGCTTTGGCCGCGGCGGTTGTGCCGGCAAGATACTCGTTGCGCTGCGCCCGCTTCACAAACGACGGGATCAATTGATTCAATTCGTCGTGGATCGCCGCGCTCAACTCGTTGGCTTCACTGAGATCAAGCGAGTAGAGTTTGCTGATCAGATATTCGAACGCCTGGCCGACGCCGAACATGCCGACGTTGGTCAGCGTCGCCGCCGGCAGATAGCTGCGCAGCACGTCGCAGGCGTGGGCGCGGACGGTGGCGCGGTAGGCGCTTTCGGCCCAACGTTTGAGCCGGTCATCTTTCGCCGCCTCGGCATAGCTCAAAGCTTTGCCCGACACCGGGTCGCGCACTTCGAGCTGCTCGATGGGCAGCGACTTGGCGACGTGATCGAGCATCGGTTCCATCTGTTTGGAATAGGTGTCGAACAGCAGGTTCATCGTCGCCAGATAGTTCTCCCGGTGGCGCGACGCCAGGATCTTGGGCTCGCGGTAAAAAAGATAGTTGCCGGAAGAATCTTGCTGATCGAAGCGCACGTAGCGCGTCGATTTCTCCAACGGCGCAATACCGATGCGCGCGTCTTCGAGCAATTTGGCCGCGACGTTGGAAATGTTCTCGCAGGCCATGTGCGCGCCGCCCAACTGGGCGACCGAATCGTCGCCGTAGCCGACTAGCACGCGCTCGTAAAACGCTCGGGCTTTTTTCAGGGCGACGCTGCCCTCGTCCGCCGGCGCTCGCGCGCCGAGCAAATCTTTCAGCGCCAGCTCGGGATCGCCAAGAAATTCGTCGAGAAAAGTCCGGCGCAGACTTTTAGTCGAGCGGCTGTAGCGCGAGAACAGCGCGCCGGCGACTTCCTGCGGCAGTTTCAAGCCAAACACGTCGCGGTCAAGATTGGTAAAAAACGGGGCGAGGTTTTTCTGCTCTTCGGGATTAAACTCAAAGGTCATTCGAAAACTGCTTTCTAAATCAAAATCGATAGGATACCGACTAATTCACCATACGCCGCCGCCGAAGAAAAGAGTACGCTAAGGGGGGTTAAGAAACTCTGCCTTCGATTTGTTCAGCACCCCCCAGACGGTACGTTAGACACTCTCCCTTGCTCTTTGCTCTTCTGGCAGACACAGGGTATGGACCACACCATCGAGCAGCCGCTGCTGCTTAGCTGAGAACCGAACGAACTGCGTCAAGAGCCGCGGCCGGTACATCAGATAGCGAATTGCGGCGTTCAAGCCACGGCGTAGCGCGAAGGCGCGCTGGCATGCCTGCGCGTAGCGGCGCAGACTGGTTGCGGTCAGATTGCCCTCGCAAAAGCCGGCGTGAACGGCATTGCCGGCGAGCAAGCCGCTGCGCAGAGCAAAGTAAATCCCTTCGCCGGTCACCGGCTCGCTGACCCGCGCGGCGTCGCCGACGAGCAACAAAGCATCGCCGTAGCAGCGCCGGGGCGGAAAGTAGACCGGATAGGTTGACCGTACGGCGCTGACCCGTTCACTTTGGCCGAGCAGTTCGTTTAGATCGGGGTCTTGTCGCACTGAAGATGACAAAAGCCGGTCCAGTGATCCATGTTGTTCCAGGCATGACTTGTCCACGGCGAAACAGAAGTTAACCAGACCGCGGCCAAGTCCCAAAAGACCGACGTACCCGCCGGGAAAAAGATGGATCTCCACCCTGCCGGCGACGTCGTGGCGCGATGTCACCAGAAATTGAAAGCCGACGGCGCGTCCACGTTCCGCGCTACTTTGAGCCATGCCTTGACGATGCGCCACCCAGGAATTGCGCCCATCGGCGCCGATTACAACCTTGGCCCTGATCTCACACTCACCCTCGGGAGTGTCGCCGATCGCCGACCAACCCATCGACACCCGCTGCAAAGACTTGACCTTGCACGGCTCCAGCGCCATGGCACCCTCTGATTGGGCACGGGACAGCAGCAGCGCATCGAGCGTGGCCCTGCGCAGCGCAACGCCGAAGACCGGTTCGCCGTCTTGCATCCCGAGCGGCACCTCCGCCTCGGCGCCGAGGTGTGAGGTGATGCGAAATCTTGTGACCCGCTCTGGGGTCGCCGCCAGGATCGGCTGCGCCACACCCAATTGCGCCAGCGTTGGCCAACTAGACGGGTTGATAAAATCGCCGCAGAGTTTCTCCCGGGGAAATTTTTCCCTGTCGAGCAGCACGACGGAGTAGCGGCGCCGCGCCAGCGTTATCGCCGTCGCCGAACCGGCCGGGCCTGCGCCGACAATTGCCACGTCGCAATGTTTAACGTTCATTTACCCAGCGATCCGATGGCGAGCATGCGAAACGGAAAAGCCCAGCGCACGTCGAAGGCGCCGATATCGGCGCGCTGAAAAATCTCACGCCACTCGCCCATAGTAAACGCGCGCGTGACCGACAGCGGCGCATCGACCCGCGTCATCACGTTGCGAGTGCACAGCCGGGTTAACAGGCGAATGCCGTAATACGCAAATGGATGGCGCACCAGATCGCTGATGATGATCGCGCGGCGTGCCAGGCCGGCCCAGCTTCTCAGCAGAGCGATGATCGCTTCTTCGCTGAAGTGGTTCAAAAACTGCGACGCCAAGACGTAATCGACCGACGCTGGGCGAAAAGGCGGCGTTGCGCCATCGCCGCGAATTAGGAAAATGCCGTCGCTGCCATGGGTTTGAAGCGCCGCTTGCGCGATGCTCACCGCTTGGTATTCCAAGGCGATGATCTGTGTGCTGAGTTGCCTGTCCTCGGCCCAGCGAACCAGCCTGACCGGGATATCACCGCTGCCGGTGCCGACGTCGAGCAGGGAAAAATGGCGGCTCTCGTGTTCGCCCTGGAGCCGAGCCAATCCTCGCAAAACGTGTTGGTAGTTGCCCAGGTACGATTGATGACCCGCAAATTGCGCAGGTCACCCTCGAGCAGCGCGCGCGGCTGGCCGGGCAGATCCATCATCTCTTTTTCTAGACTCCGTTTCACACCCGGTCTCCGGGACCGATGACCAGGGCGGAATTTTTGGAGCCGAAGCCGATGCAATTGCACAGCGCGACGTCGACGCGCCGCTCGATGCCGCGATTGGGAATATAGTTCAGATCGCATTCCGGATCGGGGTCGCTGAGATTAATCGTCGGCGGCAAAAAATCATTATTCATGCTGAGAATCGCCGCCGCCACGCCGGCGGCGCCGGACGCCCCCTGGGGATGGCCGATCATCGACTTGAGCGAGCTCATCGGGATATCGCCCGCGCGCCAGCCAAAACAAAGCTTCAACGCCACGGTCTCGGTCTTGTCGTTGATCAACGTGGCGGTGCCGTGCAGCGCCACGTAGCCGACCTCGTCTTTGGCCACGCCAGCGTCTTCGATGGCAATCGTCATCGCCCGCGCCGGCTCTTCGCCGCGCGGGTCCAAGCGCACCCGATGATAGGCGTCGGAGGTAGAGCCATAACCGAAGACTTCGGCCAGCACGGTCGCACCGCGCTCCAGCGCTTGCTCGCGTTCTTCGAGCACCAGCATCCACGCTCCTTCGCCCAAGACAAAGCCGTCGCGCCCGCTGTCGAACGGCCGCGACGCCCGCTCCGGTTCGTCGTTATGGCGCGTGCTCACCACTTGCATGATGCAGAACCCTTGCATGATGCCGGGTGTAATCGTCGCATCGGCGCCGCCGGTCAGCATACGGTCGGCGCGACCGAAGCGGATCATGTTGAACGCGTAGCCGATGGCGTCGGTGGAGCTGGTGCAGCCGGTGGAGATCACATGGCTGGGGCCGCGCATATCGAAGTGCAACGAAATTTCGCTGGAAAGGGTCCCCATGGTGGAGCTCGAGACATTGTATGCGCTGACCTTGCGCAGCTTGTCGCCGAAAAAGAGCCGGTATTGCTCCTCAGCGAAATCGGCCGCACCGCCGCCGCTGCCGAGCACCACACCCCAGCTGCGTTTCGCGGCGATGTCGGCTTGCGACAAATCTATTTTGGCGCGCGCCAGCGCCTCGTGCGCCGCCGCAATGGCTAGCGTCGTGCTGCGCCCGACGCGGCGCAGTTCCTGGGCAGGCAAGACATCCTGCGGGCAAAAGTCTTTGACTTCACCGGCGATACGGCAGGGCAAGTGACCAGCGTCGAATCGAGTAACGGGAGCGACGCCGCTGACACCGTTTCTCAAACTACACCAAAATTTCTCAACGCTGTTGCCGTTGGGGCTGAGCGCGCCCAATCCGGTGACGACGACACGGCGCGGAATGTTGTGTTTGTGTGCTTTCACGGCAACTTCATCTTGACAGGGCAGCACTAAGTTGTTTCACTCACAACCTAGCATTGGCGGCAACCCGCGTTAAGCCGCCTCGGCCGTGAAAGGAATTTGGTTGAAACTTGTCGTGACTGGCGCGTCTGGCTTCGTTGGTTCGGTGCTGACCGAAAGTTTGTTGCAGGACGGGCACTCACTGACGCTGCTCACCCGCAGGGCGCCCGACAGCCCATCCCACACCAGCAAACGTTGGCTCCACTGGACGCCCGGTGCCAGCGGCGATTGGGAGGGAGCGATCGATGGTTGTGACGGCATCATCAACCTCGCGGGTGAACCGATCGCGAAGCGCCGATGGTCGGTGCGACGCAAGGAAAAGATTCGTCTAAGCCGCATCGGTGCCACCAGTGTGCTCGTCGATGCCATTGCCAAGGCTGCTCAAAAACCCAAATTTCTCATCAATGCTTCCGCGATTGGTTACTATGGCCACCGCGGCGCAGAGATGGTCGACGAGGAGAGCGGCAGTGGCGACGATTTCTTGGCCAGCGTCTGCCGCGATTGGGAAGCCGAAGCGCTTAAAGCAGAGCAACTGGGTTGCCGGGTCGTGCCGTTGCGAACCGGCATCGTGCTCGGCGCCGGCGCCGGCGCGCTGGGAAAAATGTTGCCGCCCTTTCAATGCTTCGTCGGCGGGCCGCTTGGCGATGGCCACCAGTGGATGTCGTGGATTCACGTCGACGACGAAGTTGGGCTGATACGATTCGTATTGGAAAACGAAAAAGCGCACGGCCCCGTCAACGCGACGGCTCCCAACCCGGTCACCAACAAGGATTTCAGCAAGACCTTGGCGCGGGTGATGAAGCGCCCTTGTTTCCTAAGCGTTCCCGCTTTTGCTTTGCGGGGTATCTTCGGCGAAGCGGCTGAGATGCTACTTGGCAGCCAACGCGTGATTCCGAAAGTAGCCACTGAACTGGGTTACCAGTTTCGTTATCCGACTCTGAGCGGCGCGCTCGAGGATTGCGTGCACTAACGTCGTGCATCGCACCGTGAAGCCGGTTTTGTCACCGCCACAGCTGTTTGATAAACCCCTCTTTTTCTAACTCCTGCATCAGCGTTGCGTCGATAAATTGCTCGGCACGCCAGCTCTTGGCGCGCGGATCCTTCTCGGCGATGTCGTCGAGAGCGCGCTTCATCGATTCCGTTGAGGGGTAGGGAATCTTAGGGATGTATTTGCCGAGATACATCTCGTGCACGGCCTCGAGAAAAGGCTGGTCCTGGCTCTTCAGATACTTGGCGAAAACGCCAACCGCGAACTTCTTCTGGGTGATGCCGTAGTGAATGCTGTCGACGTAGGAGCGCAGCACGCGCAGCGTGGTGTCGCGGCGGTTTTTGACGAATGTTTTGCTGGTGTTTAAGCCCGAGCCGGGAAACGTCAAGCCCAACGCCGCCACATCGACGAGTTCCCGATAGCCGTCGCGCCGCGCCATGATGGCGAACTCGGCATTGAGCATGGCGCCTTGCACGGCGCCGCTCTTGAGCGCGGCCATCATTTCGGGCTGGCCGCCGAGCTGCAAAACGGTAAAATCTTTATCCGGCTTGACCGGCCATTTCTCGGCGGCAAAGCGCAGGGCGAAATCGGTCGCCGAAGCAAAGCGAGTGATCGCGACTTTCTTTCCTTTCAAGTCATCGATCTGTTTGACGCTCGGCCCGACGACCAGAAGAAAAGGCAAGACATTCATGCCGCTGGCGATGTTGATCAAATCGGCGCCGGCCAAATTGGCGCTGATGACCGAGCTGCCGTTGAACATCGCCACCGGCGCTTCCCCGGCGAGCACAACCTGCGCCGCGCGCGAGCCGCCGGCGACGTAGAGTATTTCGACATCGAGGCCGTGCTTCTTGAAAATACCGGCTTCGTTGGCGATCCATATTGGGCTTTGCGAGCTGCCGATGGCGCTGTAGATCACCCGCAGCCGCTCGGGTCGTCCCTGGGCCTCGACGGCCGCGCAGGAAAATAGCGATAAGCTGATACTGATACTCAGCAGAACAACGGCGATGCTATCGATCCGTGCGGTTGGAAAGGCGCGGGTCCAGTCGACTTTCATATTCGTCCTGCCTCAGTGACGGTTGTAAACTTCCGAATAGGAAGCGAGTTTACAGGGTCGGGTGCTACTGAAGCAACTCGCTGGCGGCATCTTTGGTGACTAGCCAGACGAGCCGGCCGTTGGCAGGACGGATGCGGGCGGCGGGGAGGTTTATGCCTTCGGGAAGCTCGCCGAGAATTAGCTTGATCACGGCTGATTTGTCCTGGCCGGCGACCAAAAAAACAATCTCGGCGGCGCGGTTGATCACGGGCAGAGTCAGGGTCACGCGATGCGCGTTGAGCTTCTCCACGTAGGTCGCTACCACGAGATGGTGGGCTTCGTTGAGAGCCTCGTTTTCGGGAAACAACGACGCCGTGTGGCCGTCTTCGCCGAGACCGAGCAGGATCAAATCGAAGCGCGGCAGCGCGCCTGGCGTTAGCTCGAATAGTTTTCGGACCTGTTCTTCGTAGTCCGCCGCCGCTACTTTGGGGTCGAGCTCGGCGGCGATCCGATGAAAGTTTTCCCGGGGAATGGTGATGTTCGCTAGGAGCGTCTCCTGGACCATGAGAAAATTGCTGTCGGGATGGTGCGGCGGCACGCAGCGCTCATCGCCCCAGTACAGGTGAACCTTGTTCCACGGAATGCGCTCGTTATAGTCCGGGCTGGCCAAGAGCGAGTAAAGGGCGCGCGGCGTCGACCCGCCGGAGAGCGCGACGATGAACCGACCGCTGCGAACAATCGCGTCGTTGGCGAGGCGTATAAATCTCTCCGCCGCCTTGCGGCTGAGTTCTTCGGTGTCCGCGCAGATAATCGTGTCGCGCTCAGTCATGAGATAGAAAGGCTGCAAAGTAGGCAGCGCCGCGCAGCGCCGCCTGATCGTTTAATACAACTTGTACCGGTATCGCCGCAAGTAGGTCGGCGTAGCGCCCTTTATCGGCAAAGGCGCGCATGAAAGAGCCGTCTTTCAATTTCGCGAGGATTTTTGGCGCAATGCCGCCGCCGATATAAAGGCCGCGAACCGACTTGGCGCGCAGCGCCAGATTGCCGGCCTCGGCGCCGTAGACCGACACGAAGAGATCCAAAGCCTTGACGCAAATTTCCGCATCGCCGGCGAGCGCGGTTCGCGAGACCACCGCGCTGGCATCGTCGCTGGTTCTGAAGCGCTCGGCGAGCCACTCCGGCTCGGCGAACTTTCCCGCCTCTTTCAAGAAGCGATAAACGTTGAAAAGCCCAGGGCCCGAGACAACTCGTTCGTAGCTGACATGGCCGAAGCGGCCGATCAAATGGCGCAAGAGCTCGATCTCCAGCTCAGTGCGCGGCGCGAAATCGCCGTGGCCACCCTCGGATGCAAGCGGATGAAAATGGTGACCGTCATCGTAAAGGATCGCCTGGCCCAAACCGGTGCCGGCGGCAATCAGCGCCTTGTTGCCCGACACCCGCATGGTGCCTTCGTTGAGTGTGCAGAATTCATCGTTAGTTAGAGTAAAGATGCCGTAGGCGCTCGCTTCCAGATCGTTCAACAGGGCGGCGTTGAATTTGAGCGATTGGCGCAGCTCCCCCGCGTCGATCATCCATGGCAAGTTGGGCGTCGTCACCTTGCCGTCGACCACCGCGCCGGCGATGCCGAAGCAGGCTGCGTCAATCGTGCGACCATTACTGTTGGCCAGGAACTCTTTAACCAGCGGAGCGAGCCCCGAGTAGCGCTTGCTGGGAAAGGTTTGCAGCGCTTCCGAGCGCAGCTTTTCGCCATGAACCGAAAACAGCGCCAAGTGCGTCTTGGTGCCGCCGATATCGCCCGCGAGCACGAGTTCGCGCTGTGCCATCGTTATGACTCACCAGGAAGACACGAAGGACACGAAGTTCGGAGAAACAGTTTTTCTTCTCTTACCTTCCTGATCTTCGTGCCTCCTTCGAAAATAGTTGCACTACCGAGTCCGTGATCCGAGCTCTTTCCCTCCGAAACTTTGCGTTCTCTGCGCCTCTGCGCGAGATATTTGCCTCTACGGCCGGCGCCAGCGTCGTCCGTCGCGCTTTAAGAACTCGTCAGACTCCTTAGGCCCCCACGATCCGGCCGCATAGTTGGAAAAGTCCCGCGGCGTGCTGATCTGCCAGGTCTGAATAATCGGATCCACCAAGGCCCAGGCGAGCTCCACCCAATCGTGGCGCGTGAACAGCGTCGAGTCGCCTTCGATGCAATCCTCGAGCAAGGTCTCGTAGGCCTCCGGCGGACTGTTGCCAAACGCCTGCTCATATTTGAAATCCAAACTGAGCGGCTGAATGACGATGTCAGGTCCCGGCGGTTTGACTTGAAATTGTAACGAAACTCCCTCGTCCGGTTGGATGCGCATCACCAGCACGTTGGGTGAAATGTCTTCCACCGGCGATTCTTTAAACATCAACAGCGGCGGCCGTTTGAACTGAATCGCGACTTCGGTTATGCGCTTGGTCATCGCCTTGCCGGAGCGCAAATAGAAGGGCACGCCTTCCCAGCGCCAGTTATCGATGAAAAACTTGATCGCCGCGTAGGTGACCGTGGAAGAATCTTTGGCGACGCCGGGCTCCTGGCGATAGGACAGCAGCTCTTTGCCGCCGATCTTGCCCGCACCGTACTGGCCACGCACGGCCACCGAGGCGACTTCCTCGGGGGCCACCGGGCGCACGGCTTTGAGCAACTTGCCTTTTTCATCGCGCACCGCATCGGCGGAAAAGCTCACCGGCGGCTCCATCGCGGTCAAGCACAGAAGCTGCAGCAGATGATTTTGAAACATGTCGCGCACCACACCGGCTCTCTCATAGTAGCCGCCGCGGTCCTCGACGCCGACGGTTTCCGCGGCGGTGATTTGCACATGATCGACATAGCGGCGGTTCCAAATCGGCTCGAAGACAGAGTTGGCGAAGCGAAACACCATGATGTTCTGCACGGTCTCTTTACCGAGGTAATGATCGATGCGATAAACCTGTTTTTCGTCGAGGGCTTCGTGCACTTTGTGATTGAGCTCGCGGGCGGTGGTGAGGTCGGTGCCAAAGGGCTTTTCGATGACCACGCGGGTGCGTGGTGGTTCGCCGTCCGTTTCTTTAGGTGCCAGGCCGGCGGCGGAGATTTGCTGGATCACCGGACCATAGAGATCCGGCGGCATGGCGAGATAAAAAACTCGCGCCGGCAGAATGCGGCTGCCGTGATCGAAATTGTCGATGAACTGCTTAAGCCGTTGGTAGCCGTCGTCGCCGTCGTAGCCGCCGCGCACGTAGAAGAGCGTCGCGGCGAAACGATTCCAGACCTCCTGGTCTTTCAACCCGGTGCGCGAAAACTCGCTGACCGCTTCGCGCATCTTTTCGCGAAACGCCTCGTGGGTCATTTCGCTGCGGGCATAGCCGACCACCGCAAAGCGCTCGGGCAAGCGCTTTTCTAGAGCCAAATTGTAAAGCGCCGGAATCAACTTGCGCTTGGTGAGATCTCCAGAGGCGCCGAAGATCGTCACGACACAGGCGTGCGGTTTTTTGCTCTGGCCTAAGCCGTGCGGGGTATATTCATGCGGATCGCTGGCCACGGTGCTATCCCTTTTTCACCGCGTGGCCGCCAAATTCGTTGCGCAGGGCGGCGATCACTCTGTTCGAAAACGCATCTTCTTTGCGTGAATCAAACCGAGCGAACAAGGAATGCGCCAGTCCCGTAGCGGCCACGCCTCTTTCTACAGCCTCCATCACGGTCCAGCGTCCCTCGCCGGAATCTTCTACGTAGCCTTTGATGCCGTCGAGATGGGCGTCTTTTTCAAAGGCGCTTTGACAAAGCTCCAACAGCCACGAGCGCACGACACTGCCCTGATTCCACAGGTGCGCAACCTTGGCCAGGTCGAGATTGAATTGAGAGGCTTTGAGCAACTCGAATCCTTCGCCGTAGGCTTGCATCATCGCGTACTCGATGCCGTTGTGAATCATTTTTACGAAATGGCCCGCGCCGTTGGCGCCGGCGTGGAGGTAGCCGTCTTTGGGTGCCAGCGTGAGAAAAATCGGTTCGAGCTTGTCGACGATAGCTTTTTCGCCACCGACCATCATGCAGTAGCCGTTCTGCAAACCCCAAATGCCGCCGCTGGTGCCGGCGTCGATGAAATGCATGCCCTGAGCTTTGAGTCTCTCGGCGCGGCGAATCGAGTCTTTGTAGTAGGAGTTGCCGCCGTCAATGATGATGTCGCCTTTGGTAAGACTGGGAAGGAGTTGCTCGATGGTTTGGTCGACGGGATCGCCGGAGGGAACCATCAGCCAGATGGCGCGCGGCAATGACAACTGTTTGACGAAGTCAGCGAGCGAGTGCGCGCCCACGGCGCCTTTGTCGACAACGCGCTGAATCGCTTCGGCGCTGCGGTCGTAGCTGATCACCCGATGGCCGCCGCGCACGAGTCGTTCGGTCATGTTGGCGCCCATGCGCCCGAGACCGATCATTCCCAGTTCCATAACAGCTTCCCCTTCCGTGGGAGAATTTGAAACTACGCTTTCAACGCTTGCGTCAGTTGCTCCAGCGCACGCGTGCTATCGTTGCCAAGATTAACGCGCAGCACACGCCGCCGGCGCTGCTTCAATGCCGTGAAATCGCCGATGCCTTGGGCTTGAATCAATTCGTCAAAAGTATAGGTCGTCTCCGGCACCGCCAGGCGATCCGTCGGTTGATCAACTAGCTGCAATACCAGTGCCGAGTTGGGTCCGCCTTTGTGCAATTGGCCCGTGGAATGGAGGAAGCGCGGGCCGAAGCCAAGCGTCGTTGCGACGCCGAGCCGATCGCGGATCGCCGCGCACACTGTCTGAAGTTTGACGCTGTTCTCAGAGGAAGGGTAAATGTACGCCTGAACCACGACATAGTCATAGGCCCTCTTGTTGTCGAGCCAAGTGGCAACGGCGGAGTGCAAGGCGTCGTTGTCGCTGACGGCAACTTCGTCTTTTACGCTAGCCGCGGATTTTTTGCTGCCCGCGTTGGCATCCATCGCTTTCTTGGCCAGATCTTTGGCGAGCTGGACGTCGGGTTGGTTAAACGGGTTGATCTCTAGAACCGCGCCGGCGGCAGCGATGGCCATTTCCCAACGGAAAAATTCCTGACCGATATCGTACTTGTCGTTGAGATCGATGGTCGCAACGGGATGGCCATTGGCTTCGAGGGCGGCGACGAGTCGATCGTGGGTGTGGTTGTCATCGCCCTTGAGCCGCAGATAGACGAAAAAGCGATCGTTAGAATATTTGTCCGGTGCGCCCACTGCTTCGCCAGCCACTGGGACGATGCCTTTGCGATTCTTGCCGGTGCTCTCGGCGATCAACTGTTCGACCCAAGCAGGAAACGCAGCGAGCGATGGTGAGCAGAGAAACGTCACCTTATCGCGCTTGGCCAGTGCCAGCTCACCCAAAGCCGCGCCCAAAATCAAACCGGGATTGGTCTTTGCGTCCGCAACCGCACTGCAAGCTTGGCTCATGCGCCGCGCGCGCATGAGAATCTCGCTGACGTCGACACCGATCAGTGCGGCTGGCACCAAGCCGAACACGGTCAACGCCGAGTAGCGGCCGCCGACTTCCACGGGTGCGCTGAAAGTAGCGCGAAATTTTCTCGCGGCGGCGAGTTTCTCCAGCGGTGTGCCCGGATCGGTGATGGCAACGAAGTGCCGGCCAGGTTCGCCGGTTAGCAACGTTACCTTGTCCCAAAAATAGAAAAAGAAGGAGTTGGTTTCCGTCGTCGTGCCGGATTTGCTGGAGACCAGAAAGATTGTCCGCGCCAGGTCGATGCGCGCTTCGACCGGCTTCACGGCCCGCGGGTGCGTGCTGTCGAGCATGATCAGCGCGGGATAGCCGGCGGCGTTGGCAAAAGTTTGTTGGAAGACCTCGGGCGCCAAGCTCGAACCACCCATGCCGAGAAGCACGACATGTTTCATGCCTTCGGCTTTGACCTGATCGGCGAGGGCGCCCAGCGCCGCCACTTGCTGCTCCATGGAATCGGGCAGCTCCAACCAGCCCAAGCGGTCGGTCAGTTCCGGTTCGGGTTCTTTGACCCAAAGCTTGTGATCTTTTTTCCACAGGCGTGAGCCGAACTGTTCGGCCTGCCAAGCCTTCAAACAGTTGTCGACACGCCGCTGCGATTTGCCCAAGCGCAGCTCTTGGCGATTGATCTCGACGCCCACCATGGTCTTGCGCTTTTTGTCGAGGGCGCTGAGCAACTGATCGAACGACGCGGCAAATGCCGTCACGCCGTCGGCTTGCAGCTTCTCCGTCACGGCATCGAGGTCAATGCCAAATCGCGGCAAAGCCGCGAGCGCCTCGTCGGCGTCCGTCCAGCCTTCTTTGACCGTCGCACCGGGCAGTTTACCGTGGTCGCGAAAGGCAGCGATCGTGTCCGGTGGCAAAGTATTCACCGTTTCCGGGCCGATCAAATTCTCAACGTAGAGCACGTCCGAATAGGCCGGATTCTTTGTGCCCGTGCTGGCCCACAGCGGCCGCTGCACGCGCGCGCCGCGCTGGCGTAAACCGGCGAAACCTTCGCCGTGAAAGATTTCTTGGAAGCGGCGATAGACAACTTTGGAATTGGCAATGGCGATCTTGCCGCACAGCGCTTTCGCTTCCGGAGAACCGTTCGATTCCAGCGCTTTGTCGACAACGGTATCGACGCGGCTGACGAAGAACGACGCCACCGAAGCAACTTTGGAAGGATCGGCGCAGCGCTGTAAGCCATTGATATAGGCGCGCGCCACGTCTTCGTAGTGTTTCATCGAGAACATCAACGTCACGTTGACGCTGATGCCGTCGGCGATCAGCGACTCAATGGCGGGGATGCCCGCCGGTGTCGCCGGGACTTTGATCATGACGTTGGGGCGTGAGACGGCGGCGCGCAGCCGTTTGGCGGCGTCGATTGTGCCTTGCGTGTCGTTGGCCAGGCGTGGCGAGACTTCTAGACTGACATAGCCATCATCGCCGCCACTCTGGTCGAACACAGGACGCAGAACATCGGCGGCCATTTGAATGTCTTCAATGGCGAGCGGTTCGTAGAGCTGCTCGACGTCGGTTTTGCCATTTCTAGCCAACAGTTCCCGCAGTGCGTCGTCATAGTCGGTGCTGCCGGCGATGGCTTTCTCGAAAATCGTTGGGTTGCTGGTGACGCCGCGAATGCCGTCTTCTTCGACCAGCCGTTTCAGCTCGCCACTGCGAACGAGATTGCGCCGTATGTAGTCAAGCCAGACCGATTGTCCATGGTCATGCAGTTCTTTTAAAGGATTCATGCGTCTCCCTTGCGAGGCGTATGCAGCCTCCTAGCTTCTCTGCTTTCCGTAGCGATGTTCCAACGCAGTGATTTTTCCCACCCGTCGCTGATGGCGCTCTTCGGCTGTATACGTCGCGCCGATGAACGCGTCGACGAGTTCGCGCGCGAGCTCGATGCCGATCACCCGCGCACCGAGAACCAGTACGTTCATGTCGTCGTGCTCGACCCCTTGGCGCGCCGAATAGGTGTTGTGACAAAGGCCGGCGCGTATGCCGGGAATCTTGTTGGCCGCCACCGAGGCGCCAACGCCGCTGCCGCAGACCAAAACGCCGCGCTCGGCGGTGCCGTCGAGAATCGCTTTACTCACAGCTTCGGCAGAATCCGGATAGTCCACCGGATCGTCGCTGTTGGTTCCCTTGTCGATGATTTCATGGCCGCGATAACGCAGGTAGTCGGCGATGAACCTTTTCAGTTCATAGCCCGCGTGATCGGCGCCAACGACGATCTTCATTGTGGCACGAATCAGTTTGCCAACTGTGCCTTCGCCGCGGCGACAATATTTTCCACGGTGAAGCCGAATTTTTTCTGCAAATGCTGGAACGGCGCGGAAGCGCCGAAGCTATTCATGCCGATCACGGCACCGCGGCTGCCGACATATTTGGCCCAACCTAAGGTCGAGCCTTGCTCGACGGCGACACGCGCGGTCGCGCTCGGCGGCAGCACTTCGTCGCGATAGGCTTGGTTTTGTTTCTCGAACAATTCCCAAGAGGGCATGCTGACCACGCGCGCCGCGATGCCTTCTTTCTTGAGCTGCTCATAGGCTTCGACGCAGAGGTAAACTTCACTGCCGGTGCCGATGAGAATCACCTTTGGTTTGCCGCCGTCAGCATCCGCCAAGACGTAGGCTCCTTTGGCGAGACCTGAAGCTGCGCCGTACTTGCTGCGGTCGAGAGTTGGCAGCGCTTGGCGGGTTAACGCTAACGTCACCGGCTCATGCTTCAACTGCATAACCACGCGCCAGGCTTCGGCGACTTCGTTGGCGTCGCCCGGGCGTAGGTTGATCAAGCCGGGAATCGCGCGCAGCGACGCCAGATGTTCGACCGGTTGGTGCGTCGGTCCATCTTCGCCGACGCCGATCGAATCATGGGTGAACACATGCAGCGCAGGGATTTCCATTAATGCGCCGAGGCGAATCGCCGGCCGCGCATAGTCGCTGAAAATCAAAAAACCCGAGCCGTAGGCGCGCACGCCGCAGAGTGTCATGCCGTTCACGATCGCTGCCATGGCATGCTCGCGCACGCCGAAATGAAAATTGCGCGCACCGAAGCTGCCGGCGGCAAAGTCGCCGGTGCCATCAAAAGTCAGGCGAGTCTTGGTGGACGGTGCCAAGTCCGCAGAGCCGCCCATGAGCCAGGGGATGTCCTTGGCGATTTCGTTTAAGACTTTGCCCGAAGAGTCGCGAGTCGCAACGCCCTTCGGATCGGCGGGAAAATTGGGAATCGCCTTATCCCAACCCACAGGCAGCTCGCGCCGTTGCAGGGTTTCAAATTGCGCCGCCAAGTCAGGGTGTTTGTTCTTGTACTCTTGAAATTTCGCCGTCCAAGCCCCACGCAAGGCGCGGCCGCGCGCGCCCACGACGCGCTCAAAATTTTCTTGCACCCCTTCGGGCACGAGAAACTTTGCCTCTTCAGGCCAGCCGTAGGATTTCTTGGTTAGCTTGATTTCCGCTTCACCAAGCGGCTCACCGTGCGCTGCTGCGGTGTCTTGTTTGTTGGGGGCGCCCCAAGCGATGTGGCTGTGCACGACGATAAACGTTGGGCGATCGTTGGTTTGTTGAAAAGCCTTGAGCGCGTTATCCAGCGCGGTTTGATCGTTGGCGTCGGCTACTTCGGCGACGTTCCAACCGTAGGCCGCGAAGCGTTTGCCGACGTCTTCAGAAAACGCCAAGCTCGTGGCGCCTTCGATGGAGATGCGGTTGCTATCGTAAATCCAGCACAGGTTGCCAAGCTTCAAGTGCGCTGCCAGGGACGCCGCTTCGCCGCTGATGCCTTCCATCATGTCGCCGTCGCCGCACAGCGCGTAGACATTGAAATCGAAAATGTCGAAGCCGGGGCGATTGAAGTAACTACCCAACCATTTGGATGCGATCGCCATACCGACGCTAGTTGCTACGCCTTGGCCCAAAGGCCCGGTGGTGGTTTCGACGCCGCCGGTTAATCCGTATTCTGGATGGCCGGGAGTTTTGCTGCCGAGTTGCCGAAAGTTTTTGATTTCGTCGAGCGTCAGCGCCGGTTCATTCAAGACTTGATGATGCGAGTTGACCGCGCGCACACCGGCGAGATGGAGCATCGAATAGAGCAGCATCGACGCATGACCGATGGACAAGACGAAGCGATCGCGATTGGGCCAGAGCGGGTCGGCGGGATCGTATTTTAAATGCCGCTGCCAGAGACCGTAAGTCACCGGCGCCATCGACATGGGCGTCCCCGGATGACCGGAGTTGGCCTGCTGCACCGCGTCCATCGACAGCGTACGAATTGTGTTGATGCACAACTCGTCAATACTTTGACTCTTCATGAGCGACACTCCGTGATCTACCGCATTTCGCAACTGTTATGCCAGTAGACAGCGATCGAAAATTTGACGACTTCGCGCTCGCGCGCCCGACGACGACTGAGTTCGCTAAAGAAGACCTTTGGCGCTCAGCCGTCGCAGCAGCGCAACCGTGTTGCTCATGGCCAACTGGCCGTTCTCACAGGCTGAATGGAGCCGCCGAACGTCGTCCCAGGTATCAATATCATAACTTGTTTTTAGAAGCTCGTACCGGGCTCCCAGAGTTGCCAATCTTTGGATGCTGCGGGCGAGCACATCGTTGCGGCTCCAGGTGATGCCCTCGAAGATGTCAAAAACCGGGCACTGCATAGCAACTAGGCAATAGCCGCCATCGTCGGTGGGGCACAAAACAACTTCCATCCCTCGACTGAGCGAATCAAAGACCCTGGTCAGAGTTGCGTGCGGGAAAGCCGGCAAGTCGCTGCCGATCAAAATGATCCGCCGATGGCCGAGTGCAAAAAGTCGCTCGAAGGCGTGGCGCATGCGCAGGCCGAGATCGTCGCCCTGCTGCTCGAAAAGAGAAAAACCATGGGCCGTAAATTTCTCGAAATAGGCGAATGCTGGCGTATAGTTAATGTACAGGCTGGCATCGGTGAACTTGGCGAGGTTGTCGATTTGATCGAGCAGGAGCGCTTCAGCTAACGCCGCGGCTTGCTCATAATCCAGCGGCGGCACCAGCCGAGTTTTCACTTGGCCGGCCATGGGCGCTTTGGTCATGATGACCAGCGCATTAGCGGCCGTCGCCATAAAAGCGCTTCAAGCGGACGGGCGATACGCCCATTAGGTAGAGCGATTTGAGCGTCCACATCTTGAAAATCGTCCGCCACACGCCTTCCATTTCCCAACGCCGCGCCGAAGTAATCACCCGGCTACGCAAGCAAGCGACTTTACCGGCGCGCTTCATGGCGCGCGATAAAGCGATATCTTCCATCAGCGGGATCTCTTGGAAGCCGCCGATTTTGTTAAAGACCTCGCGCCGAATAAAAATCGCCTGATCGCCGGTGCCGACTTTGGAGATGCGCGAGCGCAGGCTGATCATTTTTTCGACGACTCGCAGCATCGCTTTATTGCCGTCGAGCTGCACGTCGAAGCGGCCGCCGACGCAAGCCGGATCGCTCATCGCTTTGCGAATATCGCCGAAGGCGATTATCGGCAGCCGAGTGTCGGCATGGAGAAACAGCAGCACAGCACTCTTGGTGCGCGCCGCGCCGAAGTTCATCTGTGCCGCGCGGCCGCGCGGCGAGGTCATGCAGGCAACGTTCAATTCGGCACAGATATCTCGGGTATGATCGGTGCTGCCGCCATCGACGACAAGCAATTCGTCGGGGCCAAGCCGTCTGACAGCGTCGACAGTCGCGGCGATGCCTTTTTCTTCGTTAAGGACGGGAATGATGACGGCGATGGGCATGGTTACTGATGTTTCGAGTTTCGGGTTCCGAGTTTCGCGTTGCCCTCGGTTTTCTCGTTCAAATTTGTTGACATCAACATCTAAGCTTACAAGCGAGCGAAAACCCGAAACGGCTAATTAGCGCCGTTTAAATTCCAGTCATAATCATGCTCCAGCCCGCCGTTGTAGCTCTTGAGCCCGTCCGCCAGTGCCCCTGTCGCGTATTTGCCCCAGTGCTGCATCAAACCCTCCGTGCTGCCGAAGTCTTCTTGAAACCAGACGTAGATGCTCGACACTTTTAATTTGCCGCCGGTGAGCGACACACCGCGCGGGTGATTGATGTATTCGCGCGCGCCTTTGTCGAGCAGCGACTCCATGTTTTCTGTTGTGAACGCTGTCGGCTGCAGGTTGGGGCAGCCGTTGCTGGCGCAATTGACGGCGTAGTGAACCCGGTTGTCTTTCCAGATCGGCCGCAGGATGCGGTGCTCGATGTCGTCGAGGGAAATCTTTTCGCCTTCGACGGTCATATTTTTCGCACCCCAGGGGCCGCTGACGAACAATCCCGGCGAAATGTTAATGTCACGGATCGATTTCACCGGAAAGCGCGACAGGATAAGCTCGACGGTTTTGGCGTTGTAAAGATTGATCCAGTAGGCGCGCTGCTCGGCGCGGCTGTAGGTGGAGATCGACACGGCTTCCAAACTCTTCACGTAGTTGATCAGTGCCGTGCGATCATCCGGAGTCACGGTCGCGTAGCGCACACGGTTGATGCCGCCTGGGTTGACGACCACATACTTCTTGAGAAAGGCGTCCCACGCGGCGTGATCGATCTTCTGCTTGCTTGCGGCATCGTTTTTTTGCCAGCGCGGCCACAGTTCGGATTTCGGCGCGGCCTGCGCCATTGTGGCGACGCCCAATAGAGTGAGCAGGGTTGCCGCTGTCCGTAGGAAGTGTTTCGAGTTTCGGTTTCTAGGTTTCGGGTTGAACTCGAAACTCGAAACTCGAAACCCGAAACCAGTCTGTGTTTTGAACATTGCTATCTCCGCCATTCTAACCACTTGTTGAAAACTTTCTTCACTGTCGGCGTCAATTTGGTCCGCATATAGGCGTCGCCGATTTTTCTCAGCACTTCCGCCTGGGTCGGATAGGAGTGGATCGTCGACGACAACACCCCAACACTTTGCTTGGCGACCATCGCCAGCGTCAATTCGCCAAGCATTTCGCCAGCGTGCGCCGCGACGATCGTGCCACCGAGAATCTTACCGGTTTTTTTATCGTAGTGAACTCGCGCAAAGCCTTCGTCCTCGCCATCGAGAATCGCTCGATCGACGTCGCTTAAAGACTGCGTAATCGTCGCGACGTCGAAGCCCGCTGCCATGGCGTCTTTTTCATAATAGCCCACATGGGCAATCTCCGGATCTGTATAAGTGCACCACGGCATCACTAGGT
Organism: Deltaproteobacteria bacterium; assembly: GCA_016874755.1. NCBI lineage: Bacteria > Pseudomonadati > Myxococcota > Myxococcia > Deltaproteobacteria bacterium. Next base: position 106,902 of record VGTH01000011.1, read on the forward strand.
CTGTTGCCTTGCGCCGCGACATGAAGAGCGCGTTGGCGATGACAATGCGCGCCATGGCGTCGGCAGCGTGGGTGAACTGATAGCGCGAACAAACGTCGCCGGCGGCGAAGATGCGCGGGTTTGACGTGCGCATGCGCGCGTCGACTTCGACACCGCGCATATTGTAACGCACGTTGGCGGCGTCGAGATTGAGCCCTTCAAGATTAGGCGTGCGGCCGACGGAAACTAGAATCGCGTCACAGGCCAGCTCCGCCGGCTGGTCGCTTATATTGAGCTTCAGAACCTTAGCGCCGTTCTGCGCCGCCGCACTCTGGATCTTGGCACCGGTGACGATCTTAACGCCGTCCGCTTGGATCTGCTTGCGGACAACGGCCGCGGCGTCGCGGTCCTCGCGCGGCATGATCTCGGCACCGTCGGTGAGAATAGTCACGTCGCTGCCGAAGCGTTGGAAACTCTGCGCCAGCTCGCAGCCGATGGGTCCGGCCCCGATGACGGCTAACCGCCTGGGTAATTCAGTCAAAGTGAAAATCGTTTCGTTGGTGTAGAAGCCGGTTTCACGCAAACCGGCGATCGGTGGCTCTGAGGCGCGCGCGCCGGTGGCGATCACGGCGCGGTCGAACTTTAGCGGCTTACCGTCGACTTCAATGGTGTTGCCATCGATGAACTTGCCATTGCCGATAAAGACGTCGACGCCGAGCTTGCGAAAGCGCTCGGCGGAGTCATGCTCGCTGATGCCGGCGCGCAGACGGCGCATGCGCTCCATCGCCGCGGCGAAGCCGATGCTCGGCTCGCCGGCGAGCTTGATGCCAAACTCAGCACCGTTGCGCGCGTCGTGCGCCGCGCGGGCCGCGCGGATCACGCCTTTCGACGGCACACAGCCGACGTTCAGGCAGTCGCCGCCAAGCAGGTTACGTTCGATCAACGCGACTTTCGCGCCCAGGCCTGCTGAGCCGGCGGCGCTCACCAAGCCTGCTGTGCCGCCGCCGATGACGACCATGTTGTATTTTTTCGCCGGCGTTGGGTTCACCCAGCTGAGCGGGTGACAGTTCTCCACCAGCACCTTGTCGTGCTGATCGCCAGCGATGGTCATTTCTTTGTAAGAAGCGGGTTGGTAATTTGTGTTGAGCAGCGGCTTGCCCGCCACCACGCTGCCTTCCTGCTGCATCTCCGCTTCGCGCATGGCTTTGCGCGCAACGCGTGTGACCACCACTACCACCGCGACCGTGGCGAGGAGGCCGACGTATTTCAGAATCTGCTGATAGAAGCCTGCTGAGGCATCGGTTTGACCAGCGATGGCGTCGCGCGCAGTGACGCCAATGTAAACGAAGAGAAAAATGCCCGGCAGCATGCCGAGCAAGTTCGCCAGCACATAAGCGCCCGTGCGCACGGCGGTGAGGCCCAACAAATAATTTAATAACGAAAACGGAAATGCCGGGCTCAAACGCGAAAGAAAAACCATCTTGAAGCCCTGGCCACCGATGGCGCGGTCAAGGGATTTAAATTTTGGATTACGTTCCGCCCAGCCGGCAACTTTCTGGCGCAGCAAGGTTCGCGACAGCAAAAAGGCGCAGAGCGCGCCGATGTTGGCGCCGACGAGGACGACTAAAAAGCCGGTCTTGAGCCCGAACAAGCCGCCGGCACCGAGAGTCAAAGCGCTGCCGGGAATGAAAAGAACCGTGCAAACGATGTACGCCAGCGTCCAAACCGCGGGACCAACGGCGCCGAGGCTGCGCACGTAGGCTTCCAGCTCGATGAACCACTCACGGATCGGCAGCATGCGAAAGCCAAAAACCGCCGCGACGAGCACCAGGATTAAGATCACTATTTTGCCAAGCTTCACGGTAGTGTCTCTCTTTGCAGAATTACGTTCTCGATCGCGGTCCGGATTGGCCGGTGGGGGCAATTGCAATCATCTCTGCAAGATTCTGCTGAAAAACCCGTCCGGAGTCCTTCGACAGGCTCAGGACGAACGGATTCGGAGTTGAAATTGTTCATGAAAAATCCGTTCATGCTGAGCCCGTCGAAGCATTCCTGGGTTTTTCAGCAGAATCTCTGCAAGATAACACCGCGCCAGGCCGACCGCTCATCGACCTGGTTTAGATGCGGGTCAGTGGTCAGCGGTTGCAGACTCTGGCGTCTCGGTTGGGTTTTTCTGCCGCGCTTTGTTGCGTTCGAAGGTGGGCAGGCTTTTCACGCCTGTCGTCCACCAGCCGGTGCGCAGCGGTTCGGTAAAAATTCGATCGACGCCCTCGCGGTCCAACTGATCGGCCCAAGCTTGGCAACTGTACTCGACGCGGCGAATCTGGATTTGCCACGGAGCCGTGGCCGCGTTGAGCACGGCGTAGTGAACCGCCGGATCGCCGTCGTTGTCGGGCTTGCCGGCGGTGCCGCAGTTCACCGCGAAGCGATTCGCCGATAAATTGCGAATCCACGGCAGCCCCGTATGGGTGCAGGCTAGCGCCTGCGCCGAGTTCTGCTGCAACCAATTCTCCAGCCGCGCATTGTTGAGCTTGCTTTCGTAAAGAAATTCATTGATGCGCTCCGGGCTGCCGTGGCAAAGCAGCAAGCGGCCCGCGGCCAACTCGATGACGGCATTTTTGCGCCAGGTCGCCATCCACCGGCGTTGTGCGTCGCTCAGACTGTTCATCGCGTACTGGTGCGCCATGCAGCCGTATTTTTCGTCCTCGGCATCGCCATAGCCGCAACCGCAGACCTCCGAGCTGGCGATCGCTTCCTCCTCGTGGTTGCCTTGAATCAAAACCTGAAAATTTTGCCGCAAGAGCGTTAGCGCCTCGTCGCTATGGCCGCAGCAGCCGGTGGCGTCGCCGAGAAAGACATAGAGGTCGCAATCGATTTTGCGCGCGTCGGCGAGACAAGCTTTCAACGCCGGCACGTTACCGTAGACTCCACCCATCAATGCTAGACGCTGCGGTTTGCGCGCCCCGCGCGGTTTTAGTTCCATTGGCGGCTCTGCTCCTTGGAGAGAATGCAAATTTTGGAAGTTTTCACTTGCAGCGGCCACTGCTGGCGCGGCTGCTGCAAAACATCATTGGGCACGTCGACGATGATGCGCTGCTCACCAACGCGCAAGAACAAGCGCACCTGGTTGCCGAGAAAAATTGACGATTCGAACTCGGCGTAGAAATGTTCGCCGCCGTCTTCGGCAATCTCCATGTCTTCAGGACGGATCACCGCCCAACATTCGCCAAGAGGTGTTTCATCGGCAACTTCCATGCGCGCAAACGGCAGGTGGAGGCGTCGCGCACCGTTGAATTCGACGCATTCGCCGGCGACCATATTGGTCGAGCCGAGAAAATTGGCGACGAACGTGTTCGCTGGCTGCGAATAGACTTCGTAGGGCCGTCCTGTCTGGGCGATGCGCCCCGCGTTCATGATGATCAGCTCGTAGCCCAGGCTCATCGCTTCGATTTGATCGTGCGTGACATAAATCGTTGTAACGCCAAGCTCCTGCAAGAGTTTAAAAAGCTCGGCGCGCAAGGTTTCGCGCAGCTTGGCATCGAGGGCCGACAGGGGTTCATCCATCAACAACACTTGTGGATCGAACGCCAGCGCGCGCGCCACCGCGACTCGCTGCTGCTCGCCACCGGAGATTTGCCGAATGCGCCGGTCTGCCAGCGGCGCGATGTGCAGCATCTCCAGCACCTTTCCGGCACGCTGGCGGCGTAGATTTCGTTCAACGCCGCGCACGCGCAGGCCGAACTCGACGTTCTCCAACACTGTCATGTGGGGAAACAAGGCGTAGCTCTGAAATACCATGCCGAAGTTGCGTTCGGCGGCGGGCAGGTTGGTGATATCGACGTCGTCGCAATGAACCTGGCCGCCATCGGGCTCCAATAGTCCAGCGACCATCGACAGCGTGGTGCTCTTGCCCGAGCCGCTCGGACCGAGAATCGTCGTCACCCGACCCGGAGCGAAAATATGCGAGAACTCTTCGACGGCGGCAATGCCACCGTAGCTCTTGCACAGATTTTTCGCTTCGACTTTGGTTTTCATACCCCCTGCTCCACGTCCACGGAGGCGCGCCCGCCGAGGCGTTGTATCGCTATCACCACTGGCAAAACCACGGCGAGAAATATCACTGTCGCGGCGCTGGAGCGCTGGAAGCTTTCGTTAGCGTAGGTGTTGAACAGAGCCGCCGGGAAAGTTTGGGGATGGCCGGCGTTGAGCAAATAGCTGACGTTGAATTCACCCCAGGAGACGGCGAAGGCAAGTAGCGAGCCCAGAATCATCGAGTGGCGTAAGTTGGGTAAGACGATCAGCCACATGCGCTGCCAGAAGCCCGCGCCCAATGTCTGCGCCGCCGATTCGAGTGTGGTTACATCGAAGCTGCGCAGCGTGCCGGTGACGACGCGCACCATAAAAGGGATCGTATAAAGGATATGACCCGCCAGCACCAGCCAGGTGCCGCGGATCGTATTGTAGGCTGCCAACAAACCGATCGACATGGAAATGCCCGGCAGCGACAACGGCAGCAGGAGGAGTTCCTCGATCAAACGGCTGCCGCGAAACGGATATTGGACAAAAACATAAGCCGCGGGCACAGCGATCAACACGCAGATCACGATCGACAGCAGCGCAAGCTGCAGACTGAAGGTCATCCACGGCAAGTAGACCCGAAACAGATATTCGAACGCGGCGAAGCTTACCCAATCGTTGCGATCGCCCGACCATTGGTCGGTGCCGAGAATTTCCACGTTGAGAAACGAGCCGAGCGTGACCACCACCATGGGCACGACGATCAGCGCGAGCAGTGCCAGCGTCACGGCATAGATTACTAAAAACTCGAAACTGCTGCGCCAGCGCATCACCGTGCGACCGCCTCCCGCTCCATCCAGGAGCGAATGCCGTAGTTGACGCCGAGCGCCACCACCGTCAACATCATCGACAGCGCTGCCGCCATGGCGCGGTCGGAGGGCACGGCAAAAATGTTGGTAAAGATTTCCAGTGGCAGCAAGTTGACCTGTCGGGTTGACAGGATCAACGCGACGCCGAAGGAGCCCAGCGAAACCGTGAAAGTTACGGCGAAGGTGGAAACCAGCGCCGGCCAAATCGTCGGCAAGATCACCCAGAACAAACTCTGCAAGCGGTTGGCGCCGAGGGATTGCGCCGCGGCTTCAAGCCGCACGTCGAATTTGCGCAGCGCCGATTCCAGAGTCAGGGTGGCCCGGGGGATTTCGAAATAAAGGTAGGCGAGCAAAAGACCGGTGGTTTGGTAGGCCGCACCGGACAACCAAGCGCTGCCAAAAAATTTTTCTGCCATCGCTGGCACGAAGCCGGCGCGGCCGAGCATGATGATCATCAAGAAACCAACGATCACACCGGAGAACGACATAGGCAGCGCGAAGGCCGCGCGCAGCAGGCGCTTGCCGGCAAACTCCTTGCGGACAAACAACCAGGCGGGCGCAAGGCAGGTGAGCGTCGACACCGCGGCGACCGCCAGACTAATGCCCAGTGACCAGAGTAAAGCGGCGCGGTAGCGCGGTATCAAAACGATGTCGGCATAGCGTCGCAAAGTAGCGCCATCCGCTGTGGCGATACTTTCCCAAACCAGCAGCGCTAACGGCCAAACCAACAGCGCGCCGAACAAAACGATCAACGGCAAGCAAAGCAGTTGCGGGCGCGCCCAGGGTCGTTTGGTCGCGGCGCGTGCTGCGAGCTGCTCTTTCATCTTGACTGTCTTAGCTCCCGGCCCCATGCTCCCTGCACTTTGCTTTTCTCAGCGGGCGGTTTCGATTTCTTGTTCCCAGCGCTTTTTGATCGCGTCAGCCTGGGCGGCCATGTCGCTCAGCTTGGGCACTACGCTTTTGGCATAGGCGGCGGGCGGCGGGAACTTGCTTTTCAAGTCGGCCGGCAGATCGAATTTTACCACCGGTTGGAAAAAGGCTTCGGCCATCAACTTTTGCGCTTCCTCGGTGAGCAGCCAATCGAGATACTTCTTGGCTTCTTCGGGGCGCGGCGCGCCTTTCACCATCGCCATGACCAGCGGCATGACGATGGCGCCTTCGGCAGGAATGACTACTTCGATGGGCGCTTTGTCGGCGTGCTTAGCTTTGAAGCCGTTGCCATCGGCGTTGATCCAAATCGGCACCTCGCCGCGCAGCAAGTCGTTGTAGCTGTTTTCTTTGGCATACTTGAGAATGTTCGGGTGGAGCTTTTTGAGATACTCAAAGCCCTTGTTCATGTCGGCGCCGCCGCCCATCAGCTGATTGATGCCATAGACGAAGGTAAACGCCGTGCCATGAATGCGCGGATCGTCGTACACTACCAGGCCTTTGTATTCCGGTTTGAGCAGATCGGCGAAGGAGCGCGGAATCGGCTTGCCTTTGAGCGCGTTGGTGTTTACCAGCAGAGAAATATGCGCCGTGTGGAGCGTCCACCAGAGCGCTTCGGGGTCTTTCAAATTATCGGGAATCTTGTCCCAACCCGCCGGTTTGTAGGGCTGATGCAAACCCTTGCCCGCCGCCTGATAACCGATGGCGCCGGAGTAGTAGACCACGTCGGCCATTGGTTTGTCCTTTTCCGCCTCCAACGCCGCCATGGCTGCACTCGATCCCTTCATGTCGGGCGGCACGCGCACGCCGGTTTTCTTGAAGTAGGCTTCGGTGACGCCGCCCCAGTTGGCGTAATTGGGAATGGCGTCGTACTGGATCACGGTTTTCTCGCCAGTGGCGGCCGTCGTCGCCGGTTTCTCCGCGGACTTTTCTTCAGGTTTCTTGCCGCAGGCAATTGCTCCGAAGAGCAACAAACCGAAACCGATAAACCGCAGTTTTTGTTTCATCTACTACACATCCTTTCGAGACTTAGATTAGAGATCCGCCGCAGCTGCTGCCCGCGCCGGCGGTGCAGGCATAGCAATGGTTATCTACGGTGATGGCGGCGTTTTGGATGTCATCGAGCGCGGCGTTTTCGATGGTCATCGCAGTGCCGTCGACGCGCCGCAGAGGCAGGTTCAGCATTTGATTGAAGTCACAGTCATAGATCCGGCCATCCCAGCCGACGCTGATCAAGTTGCGGCACATCACTTGATCGAGAGTGGCGGCGTTAAAATTTTCCGCCAGCAAGTTCATGTAGGCGTCGTACTCACCGCGCAGCTTCAAATGAGTCGCGTAGCGCGTGATCGGCATGTTGCTCAGGCAATAAAGATGATTGAAAACTATACCGAATTTCTCTTCGAGAATGCGCCTGTAGTCGAGCTCTAGTTTCTGTTGGGGCGGGGGCAGGTGAGGACCCACGGGATTGTAGACCAGATTCAAAGTCAGTCCGCTATCAGGTCGGCCATAGCCAAGCTCATTGAAGATTTGCAGCGCCCGGATGCTGCCGTCGAAAGTCCCCTTGCCGCGTTGTTTGTCGACGTTCTCCACCGAATAGCAGGGGAGCGAACAGACCAACTCAATTTGGTGTTGACGAAAAAATTCCGGTAGGTAATCCTTCCCCGGCTCGAAGATCACGGTGAGGTTGCAGCGGTCCATCACGTGGCGGCCCAGGGCGCGTGCCGATTCGACTAAATGGTCGAAGTCGTCGTGCAACTCCGGTGCGCCGCCGGTAATATCGAGAGTTGAGATGGGTGAGCGTTTGAGAAAGTCGAGCAGCGCGTCGATATGGACGCGGCTCATCATCTCCTTGCGCGTCGGCCCAGCTTCGACGTGGCAATGAATGCAGGCGAGATTGCAATAGCGGCCTAAGTTTACCTGCAGGGTGTCGACACTGTGCCGGCGCAGCGCGCCACCGGGCCCAATCTTGTCAGTGAATGGCTGCATGGGAAAATCGCGGCCAAGTGCAGCAGGCCGGACCGGTGGAGCAGCAAGATTCGCTGGCAGCGCTGGTCACCTTATATCCTTGCCCCTTGGTTTCGCGCGGGTGGCGCCTCTGCTCGCGCGAGCCGTCGAACTCCGTGGCTTCAGCCTGCAAAACCTCATCGAACGGCGGCACGAGGATAAACTGCTCTTTGTACGGCGCTTGGGAATAAATCTCAAAGCTCTTTTCGCAGACGGCGATGCGCGCGCCGCGCGGAAAAACATGGTTGTCGTCGTCGCTCACCTGTTTCCACGGCCCGCGATAAATCACCGCCTAATTACGCTCCATGCGCGGCCCTTCTTTGCCTTTGTAAGCAGTCACCGTCATGGAGCGAAACTCGATGCCTTCGACAATCTGATAAGGTTCGCCTTGGAACTCTTCTATCTGGATGCCGTGGAACTTGGCGTCTTCGAAGGCTTTGAGAAACTCTTCTTCTTGGAATGCGCCGGAGACGCAGGCGCTCCACAGATCGGCATCCTTGGTAAGATGCTCCGACACCGCCTCGTCGCTGACGATGTCGGAGATCGCCACACGGCCGCCGCGCTTGAGCACGCGGTACATCTCGGCGAACAGGGCTTTCTTATCTTCGGGGCGGACCAGATTGAGCACGCAGTTGGAAACGATGACGTCGATGGAGTTGTCGGGGATGAGCGGTAGCTCGCGTCGAATCTTGGCTTGATACTCGTCGAGAGCGGCTAAGTCCGCGACCGACTTGACCGGATGTTGTTTGAGGTAGTCATCGACGAGATCGAGATTGGTTTGCAGGTCTTGAATCTTGCCGCGGCGGAACTCGACGTTGTGGTATCCTAGTTTGTCACCGATGGATTTCTGGTATTTACGCGACAGCTCCAACATTGGCGGGTTGAAGTCGACGCCGATTACTTGGCCTTTTGGACCAACGATCTGAGCGATGATGTAGCAGGCCTTGCCGCTGCCTGAGCCCAAATCGAGAACTGTTTCGCCTTCGCGAATGTACTTGGAGGGATCGCCGCAACCGTAGTCTTTCTCGATGATCTCGTCAGGAATGACGTTGAGCAATGACTTGTCGTAGCTCACTGGCAAGCAAAGGCAGGCTTCCACTTCTTGCGCCGCATCGCCGTAACGTTTGAGCACTGCGGCTTCATAGTTAACGCCGTTGGCATTGTTGCCGTTGCCGTTTCCCCCAACTAGGGATTCATCTTGCATCTAGAACCTCCTCAGCGAATTCAGCCCGGTTTGCGATGGTTCGTCAGGCTGGGCGCACCCGTGGTGCCTATATGAACATCTACGGTAGATGCAGGTCAAACGGTTTTGGATGCAGAAAAGTTCCTGGAGAAACAGCCGTAGCTACGCGTCGCTCGACTCCATCAAAAAAGCTTGGATGAACTGATCCAAATCGCCGTCGAGCACGGCGTCGGCGTTGCCGACTTCGACGTTGGTTCTGTGGTCTTTCACGAGACGGTACGGATGGAGGACGTAGGAGCGAATCTGGCTGCCCCAAGCAATTTCTTTTTTTGTCTTATGAAAGGTGTCCATCTTTTCCCGCTGTTTCTCGACTTCGAGCTCATAGAGACGGGACTTCAGGATTTTCATCGCCATGGCGCGGTTTTTGTGCTGCGAGCGCTCGTTCTGGCAGGCGACGACGATTCCAGTCGGTAGATGCGTCAACCGCACGGCGGAGTCGGTTTTGTTAACGTGCTGGCCGCCGGCGCCGCTCGAGCGGTAAGTGTCGACGCGCAGGTCGGCTTCGTTGATCTCGACTTTGATGTCGTCGTCGACTTCGGGATAGACAAACACCGAAGCAAACGAAGTGTGGCGCCGCGAGTTGGCATCGAAGGGTGAGATGCGTACCAAGCGGTGAATACCGGCTTCGGCTTTCAAGTAGCCGTAGGCATAGTCGCCTTCGACGCTGAACGTGACGCTTTTGACGCCCGCTTCTTCGCCCGGTTGATAGTCGAGAATTTCTTTGCGGTAGCCGCGCCGGTCGCACCAGCGCAGGTACATGCGCAGGAGAATTTCCGCCCAGTCCTGTGCCTCGGTGCCGCCGGCGCCGGGATGGAGCGTCACGATGGCGTTGCGCCGGTCGTCGGGGCCGCCGAGCAACTGTGTCAACTCGGTCTGCGCCATCTCCTTGCCGACCGTCGCTACTTTAGTTGCCGCTTCGGTCAATGCTTCGTCGCTCTTTTCGTCTTTGGCGACGTCAAGGAAAAAACGCGCCTCTTCGAGGTCGGTGCGGTGCTTCTCCCAGGAGTCGATGACCGACTTTAACGAAGACTGCTCTTTGAGGGTAGTCTGGGCCTTTTCAGCGTCGTTCCAGAAATCTTGTTTGCTGGTGATTTGGTTCAGCTCATCGATGCGGTTTTGCTTGCCCTCGACGTCAAAGCCGCCTCCGCAAAAGCTCGAGCCGTTCTTCTAGGTGGGTCAATTGTTCTGTGGTTTCTTCTAACATGATGTGAATTATACCTTGATTATTCCCTGGTCACAAAGCGCGCGGTAGATCTTCTTTTCGAGACGGCTCATGACGCGCGCTTCTTTTGCCGAACGCTCGTGATCATAGCCGTGGAGATGAACGATGCCGTGAATCAACAATGTGATCATCTCGTGATCCAAGGTCCGGCCCCGCTCGAGTGCCTGCTCCTTGGCTTTGTCGACCGAAATCACCACATCGCCCAACAATCGCACTGCCGGCGGCAAACCTTCTGCCGCCGGAAACGAGAGCACATCGGTGGCGTAGTCTTTCTGGCGATATTGCGAGTTGAGTTTTTGGATTTCCCGATTGCCGACCAAGGCGACGCTCAGCTCCGCGCCGCTGTTCTTTAAAGCTGCTAGCGCCGCAACCGCAATGGCACGCGTGCGACGGGCGGCAAATTTCTTGCCGCCGTCGCGGCGCACGACTTCAACCGGCATGATAATCGGGCGACCAGCCGGTTGCCCCTAGCGCACGTTGAAAATCTCTTGGTAGGACGCCATCAATTCTTTCAGGTTGGGACCGATGGACGCTGGGTTCACAAAGGCGAAATCCTTCTTGTACAATTCCTGATGACGCGGGATCTGCTTGATCCCTTTGCGCAACGTCAGCCGTGGAATCTGCTGCGCCAGCAGCGTTTGGCCTTCCTCCGATAACATCCAGTCGGTGAACAGGATCGTGCTGTAGGGATGGTTGCCGCGGCGCATGAAGGCCAGCGCGCTGGGCTCGGCGCCATAGGGCTCAAGGATACGATAGTCGATCGGCGCGTTTTTTTCTTTGAGCTCTGTCACCCGGCGAGCGCGCGCGGCGAGGACGATGGCCGATTCGCCACCGAGCATGAGCTGCACGCGCATGATGCTGCTTGAGCCCGGCATGTGCAGTTGTTGTTTGGCGAGTCCTCTCATGAACTCATTTCCCTTCGCCTTACCCATGCCGTCGAGGATGACCGAAAAAAAGGCGTACTCATCGGTGCCGAAATTCATTTTGCCGCGCCATTTGGGCAGCAATAGATCCTGATAGCTCTTCGGCGCCTCGTCCTGCGAGACCATCTTGGTGTTAAAGGCCAAAACGATCGGCGTCACTTCGTAGGAGATCCAAAAGCCCTGCGGGTCGTAGGCACCGGTGGGAAACGCCTTGAGCTCCGGCGACAGATACGGCGTCGAGTAGCCCTTTTGCTTCAGCTCCCACATCTCGATCGGCGAGGCGCTGACGATGTCGACGGCGTAACGGCCAGCGCGGGCTTCCGTGTCGATCTTATTCAAGATGCTGGTCTGGGAAAGACGGTTGGCGCGCAGCTTGACGCCCGGGTAGGCTTTCTCGAAAGCGCCGACAATCTTCGGAAAATCGGTGAGGCTCATGGTCGTGTACCACGACACCTCGCCTTCCTTCTTTGCGCCTTCTTCCAACGCCGCGCGCCGCTGCGCCGGCGCCATGCTGCGCAGGGTTTTTTGCACGTCATCGATGGTTGCGCCGCTCGCCTCGTTGAAGCCGGATAGCGCCACCGCCAAGAAAGCAAAAAGGGAAATTAACTTTTTCATCTACGCCTCGCTGCGCGCGTCATATCCCCTTCGTGGTCATGGGATATTCTAAGATTTTTCTAAGGGGAAAGCGCAGCATTGCTGTAACATTTCAAGGTATTGCGATCAAGGCGAGCCGCTTGGGCGACGGAATAGAACGTTAATTTGACTTGGAGAAGTCGATTTGCTAGTAGATTCTAAGTTTGAGTCCAGGAGGAAATAGATGGCTTACATAATCGCCGAGCCTTGTATCGACACAAAAGACACTGCCTGCGTAGATGTTTGTCCGGTGGATTGCATTCATCCGACCAAGAACGAAACCGCAGAGTTCGAAAAAGAAAAACAGCTCTATATCGACCCTGAAGAATGCATCGACTGCGGCGCATGCGAGCCGGTCTGCCCCGTCGAGGCGATCTTCGAAGAAGCGGCGACCCCCGATAAGTGGAAAAACTTCATTGCGATCAACGCCGATTGGTACAAAGCGCGCAAAGGCTAAAGCCAACCGCATAACAAGTTTTGGAAGGGCTGAGGATCGATCCTCAGCCCTTTTGTTTTCTCCCCGCTGGTTTTCCCGACGCCGTTCCCGTCACGTGCTTGAAGATTCAGCTACGCTAGTTTCCTCTGTTTGTGATAGGCTATTCAAAAAAACCCTGGGAGCACGCTTATGAAAAACAGCCATCGCATAAGCTTCGCGATCGTCGGTCTGCTTTGCGCATTGTTGGTTGCCGATGCCGTTTGGGCGGCGGCGCCGAGCGTCATTGAAGCAGCCAAGGCTGAAGGCGAGATGATCTGGGCGGGCGGCGGTTCCGCCGAGATCGACGAGAACATGAATCGCGCCTTCATGAAAAAGTATCCCTTCATCCAGGCGAAGAAAACCCGAGTGCAGAGCCAACGCCTGCTCGTGCGCTTTGAGACCGAGAGCCGCGCCGGCAAGCACACCTTCGACATCGTCCGCACCACCGACTGGTACATTGATATTTTTAAAAAGAAGGGCTTGCTGCTGAAATATGAGCCGCCCGAACGAAAAAACATTCCCGATGAATTCAAAGACCGCGACGGTTTCTATACTTCTCTGTACACCGCCGTGCATGCGCCGGCCTACAACACACGCATGGTGGCCAAAAGCGATTTGCCGCGCAGCTATGACGATCTGCTCGATCCCAAATGGAAGGGCAAACTCGGGCTCGAAGACGCGGCCTATGTCTGGTTCGTCAACGTCCTCAAGATCAAAGGCGAGAAAGCCGGCCTCGAATACATGCGCCGATTGGCGCGCCAGGATGTGAGCCTGCGTGCCAGCACAACGTTGCTAGCCAATCTCGTGACGGCAGGAGAAATCCCCCTCGCCATCGATCTCTACGCCGATGACATCGAGCGGCAAAAGAAAGCCGGCGCGCCGATCAAATGGATCGCTCTCGATCCAACCATCGTTCACACCATCGCCGGCGCCGTCAACAAGAACGCCCCGCATCCCAACGCGGCGCGGCTGTTCATGGATTTTCTCCTCTCCGAGGAAGGCCAGCGCGTCTACCTGAGCAACAATTTACAACCGACTCGCAAGGGACTGATCACACCCTGGGCGCCCAAAGGGAAACTGCACGTCAACGACCCGGAGATCGGCGAAAAAGTCAGCGAGTATCAGAAAATGTTCAGTGAGATTTTCGGCGGTAAGTAAAGCGCCGAGCTGGGCAAATTGTGTCTTGACGCCGAAATTGACAGGTGTATTTTACTTGTGAGCGGTGAGCACGGGTCCAAATACCGGGCGTGAGGTGAAAAAGCCCGGGGCGTCAGGACAAGTTCTTTACGAACGCTGAATCCTGTTATCAGGAGCGCCAACCTCAATTGTGACACCGCTCATTTTTTTTGTCCCGCGTTTGCTGTTCTCACCCCGGCGGCAGTTTGTCCACGAGCTTGCCGTTACGATAAAGCTCCCAGCCTTTGATGCCGAGCTCATAGTCCTGCGGTGGGTGGTCGCTCATGTCGAGGATCACCAGGTCGAGGACGATGGCAGTTGTCTGGCTGGAGCTAATCTGGAAAGGCAGTTTGATCGCTGTCACTGAGTTTTTGATTTTCGGCGTGCGTTTGCTTTTCTTGAGCGTGCCGGCGACTTTTTTGAGCTTTAAGTCGATGCCGTCAAAGCTGCCGTCCGCCAGCTTGCCGTGAAAGACCTGAACGCTTTGTTTGTCGACATATTTCGTCAAGTCGATGGTGTCGGTTATCAATGGCGTGAGCGGCTGCCAGCCGGAGCGCCAAAATTTCATGCCGGCTTTCGGGCTGATCGCGATTTTGTCGATTGTCAGCATCAAGCTCGTGAAATCACCAATGGCTTCGCGATGGTCTTTGATGCGGATTTCCAGCGCTCCTTCCGCCAGTGCCAACGCCGGCGCGAGGGCGACGGCTAGAACGAAACCGATAAGCCAAACTTTGCGCTTACTCATTGCCGTTCGGCAGCCAGCCGGCGCATGTCTTTGAGCACTTCTTTTTCCAACCACTTGTCGCCGTAGTAGTCGACGCGGCGAAAGCCTTTGCCGTCGATCAGCGTCAAAAGGTTAGTATGCTGCACTTGGCCGTCGCCTAACTCTTTGACGCGCACGCCGAAAGCTTTCCACACCGGCTCTAGTTCCTTCGCCGAGCCGGTGAGAAAATGCCAGCGGCGGTAGTCGGCTTTAAAGGCGTCGCCGTGACTCTTCAGCTTCTCCGGCGTATCGCGCTTGGGATCGGTGCTGATGCTCAAGAGCAGATAGCGGTCGTTCTTTTCTGCCTGCAGCGTTCTCTGTATGGCCGCCAACTTGGCAGAGAAAAGCGGGCAAACGTCCGGGCAGCTAGCATAGATAAAATTCACCAAGACCAATTTCTTTTGCGCTGGCTCGAAGGCGAACTTGGCACCGCTTTGATCTATCAATGCAAAGCTTGGCGCCTTGACGCGAACTTCTTTGCGGCCGATCTCGCCGCGCTTGGGCGGTAGCGGCACATGGGCCAGCGCCGGTAGTATCTGACCGAGCAGCAAGACCAGCGCCCAGGCGATTGTGATCTTGGGGTTCATGGGTTTCATCGAGGTCGGGCGGCTCATTTCGCTGGCGGTGGCGCGGGGGTTGCCTCGGCTGCAGGACTGTTGGCGATGTCGGCCTTTTGTTCGACTTGAAAATCGTAGGTGATGCTCATGTTTTTTACGCCATCGGGCAGATCGCTGCGCACCATGTAGGTCGTGGAAAACTCCGCTTCTTGTCCGGCAGGCATCTTCACCGGCAGGAGCAGAGCGCACTCGACAATATCGATATGCTGGCGCAGGTCGGGCGGCTCGACGCGATGGACGATGCGAGTCGTGACGGCTTGATCGGAGCGGTTTTTCACACGGTAGGCGACCGTAAACAACTCACTGGCGCGCACCGTGGTTTCTTTGGCTAGCGGTAGCGCTTCGAGCTCACTATTCTTGGGCACGGTGGCGTTGTAGCTGATTTGCATGCCCGCGGCCCAGTCGAGAAAGACCCGCCACGACGAGCCCTCTTGAACGACCAAAAACTCTTCCTCGCCTTCGATCATTTTTAAACGCCGGTCGCGTTGCAGCCGGTCGATTTCGCCAAGAATCTTTAGCTGCTTCCGCTTGGGCAGCGCGTTGAGCTTGTCTTCCTCCCAATTGTGCAGCAAATCCGACAGGCTATTGGCGTCGGGCAGGCGCATGCCGAGCTTGATGCGCCGCAGTGTCCCTTCGGTCGTAATATTCAACGGCTTCGCCTCGATCAAATCGGCGAGCCGGCGCGCAACATCGAGCGAGAAGCCGTGAAACGGGCCTTTTTCAGCGATATAAGTTTTTTCATTTTTCTGATGCCGGTCCTGGGTCGAAAGGAACTCGTAGGCCTTCTTGAAGTCATGGGCGTAGGCGGCCCTCAGATAGGCGAGCAAAATCCTTTGCGGCTCGGCTTCCGGAGTGCGCCGCTCGGCGCGCACGACGTAATAGTAAGGTGCCAGCAGCAGCGCACACGCCAGCAGGGCTCCGAATAATTTAACGGCTAGTCTCACGATCACACTAGGGATAATTTGTTGGTCTAACGCATTGGCGCAATGGCATAGGTCACGCTGAGCTTGCGCACGCTGTCAGGCAATGCTTCGCGAACGCGGTAGGTTGCGGTGAATTCTGTTTCTTTTTCCGGCGGCAATTTTACCGGGTAAAGAAAGCCACACTCTATCAGGTCGAGATAGTCGCGAAATTCGAACGGGTCGACCAGATGGCCGATACGGGTGACGACCTCTTGCTTGCTGTTGTTGCGGATTCTGAGCGAGATGGTGAAGTTGTCGCCGGTGCGCGTCACCACCGAAGCGCGTTTGACCTGCGCCTCCAGCGCCAGCGTCGGCGGTATCGTAGTTTGAAACGTAACCTCTTTGCCGGCCGCTAGATTCAAGAGCACTTTCCAGCCGCGTGCTTCTTTGATCAGTTCGAAATTCTCCAAGCTTTCCGCCCACTCTATCTGGCGCTCGCGATGCAATGTTTCGAGCTTTGCCAACAATGCTTTGCGCTCCACCGCTGTCAAGCGCTCGAGACGCTCCTCGTCCCACTCGTAAATCAGGGGAGCGAGTTTCGCCGGATCAGGCGTCTTCACCGCCATTTTGACGTAGGCGCGCTGGCCGACGATCCGATGTTCGAGCAAACTCGTTTCCATATAGACAGCGAGCCGGCGCGCGGTTTCCAAAGCAAACCCCGCGAAGCTGCCGCGCTCGCGAACAAAAGTCCGCTGATCCTTTAGACGCTGATCTTGCGCGGCTATGTGAGCATAGGCGTTTTTGAAATCGCGCGCGTAGGTCGCGTGCAGGTAGCGTTCC